>JAFVYT010000242.1 GCA_017508505.1 Clostridia bacterium | reverse complement strand
GTGGCGAAGTTTGTTCGTAGCAAAAAATGCGTTTTTTTATTGTTTTTATCAAAAAAACGGGATTCTTCGGACGTTTTATTCCAAAGAATCCCTTTTGTTTTATAGGAATAGGCGGTCTGCGCTTTTTTTACATCCCCTTTGCGTTATTCTATTTCCTCGAGGCTCCAGCGGACGGTGTGGAGGGAGGTGAAATCATCCCCCGGGCATTTCATATAATAAGCGGTCAAAAGACTCTTGTCCGAAAGCTCAACGGTGGTGGGATATCCGTGATCCCAATCGGCGGGCTCGGGACTGATGCGGGTGTCCCGCGACCAGGTCTTGCCGAAATCGTAGCTGATGCGGACGTACTCGCCCATCGGATCCTTTCTGCGGGAGTAGGAAAGGATCAAGGCTCCCGAGGAATGGAGACACAGATGCGGCGGGGCACCGCAGAGATCCAAAAGCACGGGCTCCTCCCAAGTCTTGCCGAGGTCGTGGGAGAGGACGGTATAGATCTTCAGGGTCTGACTCGAGGGGGAGCCCTGACTTCTTACGGCTGCCAAAACGTCACCGTTTGGAAGGACGATGGCGTGGGGCTCGCTTAGGAGCTCGTCGGCCAAGGCAGGCGGATAGGGAAGATGGGAAAGATATTCCCAGGTTTTCCCCTCGTCATTGCTTCGATAGGCCAGAATGTCGTGGTTGGTGCGATCCGGCGCGTACTTTCTTCCTACGTAGAAGAGACTGCCGTCCGGAAGGAGGGTCGGCCCGTGGGGAGCGAAAACGGGTGTGTCCCGTTTCTCCGACCAGGATTTTCCATTATCGTGGGAAACACGCACGATGGCGCGCCGCTCCAGCTCCTTTTCGGGAACGCTTTTCCAGACCTCGCGAAGTCCCAGAGACAAGGGGGTTCGGATCTTATAGTGCGGGCGATGCTCTACCTCGGGATCCCAAATCTCGTATTGGGAGGGGGCGTGATTTGCAGTGCACATCAGAAGGCTCGATTCTCCCCAAGCGAGAAGTCCTACGTCCCGATCGTCCAACCACGAATCGTTGATGATGATAGGCCCCTGCCAGCTTTCACCCTCGTCGGTGCTGATGTAGAGATAATTCTTTCCGAAGGGGCAGAAGTGCCCCTGACGGTGTCCCGATGCACCCAAAAAGAGGGTTCCGTTTTTGGCCCGTACCAAGGTCGGCCATGCCTGATAGCGGAAGGGACCTGCCTCGATGCGGCTTACAATTCGATGCTTCATCGTGATTCTCCTTTATTCGGTGGTTTGCATTTCTCCCTCCAGCATAACGCCGTGGAGCCGGAAGGTATCGTCAACAAAAACCAGATTTGCCTTTTTACCGGGTGCCAGGGTGCCCACCTCGTGTCCCATACCAATGGCGCAAGCGGGGTTGCGGGAGGCAAGCAAAAAGGCTTGGGCGATGCCGCAGTTTGTATGGGTCATTAGATTGCGGCAAGCCTGTGCCATTGTCAGGCGACTGCCGGAAAGCTCACCTGCCTCGTTGATGCTCAGATCCGTCAGATGACGGAATCTTTCGGGTGTAACGTAGTTGCCCGCGGAGCCGTCGGTGATGAGGATGACACGCTCTAGCCCCTTGTTTTGCAGGATTAGGCGGCAAAGGGCGGGGCTTACGTGTGCGGCGGCAGAATCACAGATCAATTCGGCGTACATATCCCGATCCAGAAAGCAGGCTTCATCCGGCCCGCAGCCGCGGGTGCCGCTCCAATCGGAATTTCTGCCCGTGGCGTCCATGCAATGTGTGAGAATGCTCAGCCCGTAGGGCTTGAAGCGTTGGATCTGATCCGAATTGGCAAGGCTGTGCCCTACGGCAAAGTGCACGTTGGGGTTGACCTTTTTTGCATATTCCACAAAGGGCAAAAGTCCCTCCCGCTCGGGTGCTATCACCCAGACCTTAACAAGATCCTTTGCGGCGTCCACCACGGGCTCATAATCCTCCTTGCGGATGGCATCCTTCCATTTGTTGTTTTCAGCGCCGGAGCCAAAGCGAGGATTGACGTAGGGGCCCTCCATATAGACCCCCGCAATGGATTTACCGTTCGGATCTTGCATGGCACGGCGCACTCGCTCATAGGCCTCCACGTATTCGGCACCTGTCAGCTTGTAATGAGGAGATGCCAATATGGTTGTGGTGCCGTGGGCAAGAAAGTAGCGTGCGCACTTCAGGGGATCCTTGAAGAGGAGTGAGTCTCCGCCCCCGTGAACGTGAATGTCTACGAAGCCGGGACCTACGTATTTTCCCTTGGCGTCAATGGGGGTGGCGCGGGCAGGGCAGGGGAGGGTGTCGGCCTTGCCGATTTGTTCAATGCGGTCTCCCCTCGTGAGGATCGCGCCGTCCCAAAGAATGCCGTTTTCCAAAACGACCTTGGCGTTATAAACGTATTTCATCGTGCTGCCTCCTTCAAGCAAAAGCGGTAGGAGGTTTTGCCCGTTTTATGATCGTATTCGCCCATATCAAAGCTCAGACCGCAGGCCTCGGCGATGGAGGCCATGGTGTATTCCGTGGATTTGGAGAACCAAGGACTCACCTCGTGCCCATTGCCGCGAAGGTGACGAACTGCGGGACAGAAGGCGATCTCCACCTGCAGGGTACCGTCGGAGAGGGATGCGGAAACGGCTTCCGGTGCCTTTTCCTTTTCGTAGGTGGTGATAATATAGTCCTTCAGCGGTGCAAGCCCCTCTTTACGAATGCGGGTAAGAAGGGGGCGCATGGCGTTTTGCACGTACTGCATAAAAAGGGCGCGCAGCTCTTCCTCACCGAACTTTTCTCCCACAAAGTGGAGACAGCGGTTCATACTGTGGTGAAAGTCCCGATGGAAGTATTCGTTCTGGGAGGCCTTGCGATCCATAATCTCCGTGTCCTCATCTACGATGACTCTGCCGTCGAAGACTGCGGGATCGTAAATGAGAATAGAGCAGGACGCACGGTCCACTCCCGTAAAGTCATACAGATATCTCAGCCCGTGCTTTTCCACTGCCCCGCGGTAGTAGTCGCAGTGCAAGCAGTAGTGGGTGTAGGGCTCGAGACCCATCTTTTCCTTTTGCTCCAGAAGGCGTCCCTTGGAGGGGCAGTGGTGCATCACAATACGGAAAAAGCCGCGCTTTTCGTTCAGATACATCGTAAAGTCGGCCGCCTCCTCGTTCAGAGAATGTGCCCAATAGTCAAAGCACCCGCGAATGCCGGATTTTGCCACGTAATTGACCAGAGAGATCCCCGTTCCGTCGGGGCGAAAGAGCTTTTCCCAAAAGGCCTTGACCTCTTCAAAGCCGTGGTTCTGCTCCAAAAATTTGAAAAATTCACTGTAAGCCGGAATGAATTCGGTACAAGAGATCATGGTAGCCCTCCGTTTTGTTTTTTTTCAGTATAATAAAAGTCGGGACAAAAAGCAAGGAACAACCTTGCCATTCTCCCGAAAAAAGCGGCAGTTTTGGAAAAGAGAGCCCGTTTTTCGAAAAAAAGAAGCAGAGCACAAGCTCTGCTTCTTATTATATCTTGGATTAGTCCAGACAAGCCTTGCGGGAGAAGTCCAATCTGCCCTTTTCGTCGATCTTGATGAGCTTGACCTTCATCTTGTCGCCGACCTTGCAAACGTCCTCAACCTTTTCCACTCTTTCCTTGGCAAGCTTGGAAATGTGAACCAGACCTTCCTTGCCGGGAGCGAATTCCACAAAGGCACCGATGGGGATGATGCGGGTGACGGTGCAGTTGTCGAATACCATTCCAACCTCGGGCTCGAAGACGATACCGTCTACGATGGCCTTGGCGGCATAAGCGGCATCGCGGTTGACCGCGGAGATGAATACGCTGCCGTCGTCCTCGATGTCGATCTTGGCACCGGTGTCGGCACAGATCTTCTGAATGACCTTACCGCCGGAACCGATGACCTCGCGGATCTTGTCGGGGTTGATCTTCATAGAAATCATCTTGGGAGCGAATTCGGAAACGTCCGCTCTGGGAGCGGGGATCGCCTTCAGCATCACCTCGTCAAGAATGTAGAGACGGGCGGTGTGGGTGGTTTCCAAAGCGCGCTTGATGATCTCGGGGGTCAGACCGTCG
>JAFVYT010000241.1 GCA_017508505.1 Clostridia bacterium | reverse complement strand
GCGCCGATATAATGAAAGCGTAGCGAATTCAATCGGCGCTTACCTTAAGGGATCGATAGAAGCGCCGATATAATGAAAGCGTAGCGAATTCAATCGGCGCTTACCTCGTGATCACCCCAATCTGGCGCAAGGATATGCACAAGGAACCCCCCTTTGGAGATTTTCTCGACGTAGACGGGGTCATCCGTGAGCAGGCCGCCGCCTTCCCCAATACCTTCGTGGTTCGCGGCTTCGAGTACGTACCTCAGGACGAGGCCTACTTTGCCGACCTGAAGCTCCATCCGAATGACAAGGGCTTTGCCCTGTACGATAAAAACCTGTGGAAGGACGCAGAGGGCTTTTTCGCCCGCTGAGAGCCACCCTTTTCCCTCGTGGGGGATCTTTTGAAGATATAAAGGAGAACGGATATGTTTAGCGGCATTGAGGATTACGTAATCGGCTTAAGAAGAGAGATCCATCGGTACCCCGAGGTGGATTTTGACCTGCCCGTTACGGTGGCACTCGTGAAAAGAGAGCTTGCCGCCGCACGCATTCCCTTTACGGAGGAATACGGCGAGGGTAGCGTGGTGGGCTATATCAACCCGGAGAAGAAGGGCTTCACCATTGCCCTCCGTGCGGATATGGATGCCCTCAGGCTTCAGGAGCGGCTGGAGGTGCCGTACCGCTCTCAGCGGGACGGCTATATGCACGCCTGCGGGCACGATGCCCATACGGCAATGCTCTTGGGCGTTGCCAAGGTTTTAAAGAAAATGGAAAAGGAGCTGGACTGCAGGGTCAAGCTTTTGTTCCAGCCCAGCGAAGAGGGGGTCAAGAGCGGTGCGGTGATGATGATCGAGCACGGGGTTTTGGATGACGTGGATATCATCATCGGTCAGCACGTGACCAATTCCCTTGAGGTGGGGGTGATGGGGGTCTGCCCGGGAGAGTCGCAGGCGGCCAGCCGACATTTTAAGATCGAGATCTTTGGAAAAAGCGCCCACGCCGCCCTCCCTAATTCGGGAATCGATGCCTTGGCGATCGCCGTGCGGCTTTATCACGCGATCCAGCTCGTTTTGAGCCGAGAGATCTCTCCGATCGAGCGGTATCTGTGCTCCATCGGTACCCTGAACGCGGGCACCACTCACAACAACGTGGCGGATCACGCGGTGATGACGGGTACCATACGCACCTTCAATACGGAGCTGAGCGGATTTATCTTCGGCCGCATCGAGCAGATCGCCCAAAGCCTTGCCGCCGAAACGGGGGCGAGGATCACGACCCACGGCCCCCTGAAATCTGTTTGCGTTTATAATAACCCGTATCTGTCCGAGCTCGTGATGGATTCCATGCGCTCGGTCGTCGGGGAGGAAAACACGGTCTATTTTGAAATGGGGATGGGCTCCGAGGACTTCTCCCGCTACGGAGAGGTCGTCCCTGCGGTGTTCTTCCGTCTCGGAACGGGTAACGCCGAAAAGGGAATCTGTCAAACGGCACATCACGATAATTTTTCCATCGACGAGTCCGCACTCATCGGTGGGGTGAAGGCGATGGTGCAGTTCGTTACGGATCACCAAAAGGGAATCGATTTGGAGAAGGCAAGAAGGTCCGATCAACGGAGCAAATGATTGAATTGCGACTATGAAGGGAAGAAAACGATGACTGGAACGGTATTGGATCCGAATATGACGGTCAATGAAACGGCAGACGAGGGGACGGTGGATTGGTACGAGGTGCCGTCGGAGCATTTTGCTCTGTACGGGGTTCGTCCCGATGCCGACGGCGTCCTGACCCGCAGACTCCCCTTGGAAATTGCCGAGGAGGTAAGCCAAGGCGTTTTGAGAATGAGCGGCTACGGCGCAGGAGGAAGAGTGGTCTTTGCAACGAGCTCCTCCTTCGTTGCGGTCAAGGCCGAGTACGGCAAGGGAGCCGTTCCGACGGTTTGCAACCACTGCTTTTCCTATGGCTTTGACCTGTATCGGTACAGCGAGGAGGAGGGAGACGTTTTCGTCGGTGCGTGCAGACCTGCGGCAGGCTTTGATTATCACCTCGGAGAATTCAAGATGAAGACCCACTCCAAGGGGAAAATGACCTGCTACACCCTGAATCTGCCCCATTTTTCCGAGCTGAAAAGGCTGTATATCGGCCTGGAAAAGGGGAGCTGCTTCGGTGAGCGGAAGCAGTACCGCAACGCTTTGCCCGTCGTGTATTACGGCTCCTCCATCACCCACGGTGCCGCCGCGGGCAGACCGGGCAACACCTACGAGAGCTTTATTTCTCAAAGGTACAACCTCGACTATATCAATCTGGGCTTTTCCGGAAATGCCAAGGGAGAGCTTAAGATGGCGGAATATCTTGCGGGGCTTGCGATGTGCCTTTTCGTCAGCGATTATGACTACAATGCCCCCAGCGTGGAGCACCTTCGGGAAACGCATTACCGCTTGTACGAGACCGTGCGGAAAAAGCATCCGAGCATTCCGTATGTGATGATCACGAGACCCAATTTCTTTCGGAGTCCCTCCGACAGCATCGCGAGAAGAGAGGTGGTGCTGGAGAGCTACCGCCGTGCCGTGGACTCGGGAGATCGGAACGTTTGGTTTATCGACGGGGAAAGCCTCTTTGAGGGGGAGCATTACGAATCCTGCACCAGCGACGGCACCCACCCCAACGACCTCGGCTTCTACCGAATGGCCGCCAAGATCGGCCCCGTGATCGCACAGGCCCTGGGGCTCGATTGAATTTCATTTCAAAATTTTTCAAAACCACTTGAAACATCCGTAAGATCGGTGTATAATACTTGCGACAACAAAATAAACGGGAGCTTGTATACAGGCTGAGAGGAAGGTGTGACCTTCGACCGAGAACCTGATTTGGATAATGCCAACGTAGGGATGCCTGATGCAAGGATATCGGGAAGAACGAAGGAGTC
>JAFVYT010000240.1 GCA_017508505.1 Clostridia bacterium | reverse complement strand
GGGAGTCAACACCCAAACGAACGTGAACCTCGATGGTTTCATCAAACTTTGCCTTAGAGGTCTGGCACACCAGAGCCATAGCCTCGGCAACGTCATACTGCTTTGCTTTTTCAAACAGCTTTACGCTGTCTGCATATTTCTTTCCGACTTTAGCCATTGTTATCCCCTCCCTTACTCTTCAACGGTCACGCCCATGGAGCGTGCAGTTCCGGCGATCATGCTCATTGCGGTTTCCAGAGTTGCCGCATTCAGGTCGGGCATCTTGGTCTCTGCGATCTTCTGTACCTGCTCCTTGGTCAGCTTTGCGACCTTGGTCTTGTTGGGCTTATCAGAACCGGACTCGATTCCTGCTGCCTTCTTGATCAGAACGGGAGCGGGGGGAGTCTTGGTGATGAACGTAAAGGAACGGTCTGCGTAAACGGTGATGACAACGGGGATGATCAAACCGATGTCATTCTTGGTTCTCTCGTTGAATTCCTTGGTAAATACGGGGATTGCAACACCGTACTGACCGAGCGCAGGACCAACAGGGGGCTGCGGGGTTGCCTTGCCGGCAGGAAGCTGCAGCTTAATATAACCTAAAATCTTCTTTGCCATGATAAATTATACCTCCAAATGTGGTTTTTTGCGGAAGAATTCCAAAATTTTTCTTCCTCCCACTTGCAGCGGCAAACGCTGCTGTGTTAATTGTTTGCCACGAGCTTAACGGCAGTAACCTCAAGCTCAACAGGCATATCCCGTCGTCCTCTGTTGACCAGCACCGTAACGTTCTTGAGGTCCTCGGAAAGCGATTGAACCGTTCCGCGGTAGCCTTCAAACAAGCCGCTGATGATCTCGACGGAATCTCCCACCGCGTAAGAAACCTTCACCTGCGGAGCGGTTTCGATGCAAAGCGCCTCGACCTCTGCGTCAGACAAGGGGGTGGGTCTGGATCCGGGACCGACAAAGCCCGTCACACCTGTGATGTTTCTCACTGCGTGCCAGCTTTCCTCGTCCATGATCATTTTAATGTAAACGTAGCAGGGGAACACCTTGTTCTCCACTTCCTTTTCCTTGTCGCCGTCCTTTTCGATAACGACCTCGGTAGGGATGCGGATATCAAAGATCTTGTGACCCAAGCCTCTGTTTTCAATGATCTTTTCCAGATTTGCTTTTACTTTGTTTTCGTAGCCGGAATAGGTGTGCGCAACGTACCATCTCAGGCCAACGTTCATCTCGTTAATATCACTCATAATTCAAACGATCATCTGAAGAGATCTGCAACCGAAGTGATCAGTGCAAGGAAGCCCTCTGCAAGCCCCAGATCGAGCAAGCTGATGATGGCTGCACATACAACCAGACCGATCAACACGACGACCGTGCTCTTCTTGGTGTCCTTCCAAGAGAACCAAGTGATTCTCTTCACTTCGCTTTCGTACTCTCTTACCACGCTTGCGGTCTTTTCACGCTTCTTGAGCAGAACGATCACAACCGCAATCAGAATGGCAATCATCACGCCCAGAACAACGATCTCTCCCACCGTCAGGATTCCGAGGAGCCCTTCCTTTGAGGAATTTTCAACATTGTTCAGAAACGGGATTGCAGCGATGGACAGATAGATCAATGCGGCGAGAATGATCGCGCCCCATTTCACAATTTTCTTACCCTTAGCCATGCTCATACCCTCCGCTTACTTGGATTCTTTATGAACCGTGTGCTTACGGCAGAACTTGCAGTGCTTCTTCATTTCCAATCTGTCCGGGTCATTTTTCTTGTTTTTCTTTGTGTCATAATTTCTCCGTTTGCACTCGGTGCATACCAGAGTAATTTTGACTCGTGCATCATTAGCCATTTAGCGGCACCTCCCATTATAAATTATTTGATCCGATGCATGTTCTGCACCGTGATCCGTGTACCTCCCTCCCGAAAGCACCTCGGCGTCCCTTTCGGGTTGCGCACCGCCTCGGTCGATCCTTGTCCGTTTCCGCGGCACAAAGAAAAAGCCCTCTCGCAGAGGTAGTGATATTATACCACACTTTGAACTGCTTGTCAAGGGCTTTTTTCATTTTTTTCTATTTTTTGTTTCCATATAATAAAGAGTACCTTGGAATATCAGACAAGCGGCATTGCATATTCTCAAAAGAGCGTCAATTTTTGTTGCGAGGTGCGCCTATGCGGAGAAAAATAAGAATATCCCCCGTGGTTGCCGTCTTTTTTGTCGGACTTCTTCTGACCGACCGCAGTATGCTCTGCCTTTCTGCCTTTCTCGCTGCCGCATTCCATGAAGCAGGTCACCTCTTGGCTGCGCGTTTGCTCCGCATCCCCATCCGAACCCTGCGCTTGGATCTTTTAGGGGCCAGGATGGATACCGTTGGTCGCTTGCTTGGCTACGGAGAAGAGTGGCTCCTCTGTGCCGCAGGACCGCTCTTCAGTCTCCTGCTCTCGTGCGGCTTGTCTTTTCTATGGGATCAATTTGCCTTTACACGCCTGCTCTCCTGCGCATCCCTGCTCCTCGGATTGCTGAACCTCCTTCCCATACGTAGCTTTGACGGCGGCAGGATGCTCTCGGTCGCCGTATCTGCTACCCTCGGTGAGACCGCCGCAGACTACCTCCTCAAGCTTACATCCTTCCTCTTTCTCTTTCTCCTCTGGGCACTCTCTGTCTATTTTCTCCTTCGTGCAGGCGACGGTCTCTCCCTCTTCTGCTTCTCCATGAGCCTTTTCTCTCACTTCTTCGCAATTTCCGATGGAGATTAGCACGATCCCACCTCACTTGATCAAAAAAGCCTGCAAAACAAACCGAATAAAAAAAAACAAAAAACGATCGGTAATTTAAATTTTAATCTTGAAATTGGGAAGCAAATATGGTATAATGTAGCTAAGTATGTCATACACTTCCCTTTTGCAAGAAACGGGAGTATAATGTGATACAAGAATTTACTACCCTGAAAACAAAGGAGATATAGACAGTTATGAAACTTGGTATCGTAGGGCTTCCAAACGTGGGAAAAAGCACCCTCTTCAACGCGCTGACAAATGCGGGTGCGGAATCCGCAAACTATCCCTTCTGCACCATTGAGCCGAACGTGGGCGTGGTGACCGTTCCTGACAGCCGTCTGGACTTTCTGGCGGACATGCATCATCCCAATAAATACACCCCTGCCGTCATCGAGTTCGTTGACATTGCAGGGTTGGTCAAGGGCGCATCCAAGGGTGAGGGGCTCGGAAATCAGTTTCTCGGCAACATCCGTGAGGTGGAT
>JAFVYT010000239.1 GCA_017508505.1 Clostridia bacterium | reverse complement strand
GCCCTGAATGCTGTAGGTGGTACCGTCGGACTGGGTTCTGATCTGGTAATCCAGATTGCGGTACATTCCCTGATCGCTCCAAAGGGTGTAGCTCTTCTTGGGATCGATCTTTCCGTTCTCATCGCGTACGACCGTGGGCACGGCGGCATTCATTCTCACGTGGCCGTTGTTCACCAGACAGTCTGCGGGTAGCATTTTGGCGTAGGACTCATACATAATCTCCGCTCCGTTTTCCTTGGCAATGTCCTTGCAATCCGGGAAGCCGTCCTCGCCGTAGCGGTTGATTTCGGGGGAATATTGGAAGCTGCCAACGGGGATGAAGCCGTTCTTCTGGGTCATTGCGGCCGTCCAGGAGTATTTGGCGGAGTTCACCACCCGTCCCCAACCCCAGCAAGCGGTTCCGGAGCAGGCGGTGCCCCAAAGACCGTTGTCCTTAGCGAAGGTCTTGCTCAGCTTGAACACGCCCGTCTCGCTGTCGTAAAACTCAAGCCAACGATAGGCGTTTCCGGAGGCTACGTTGACGTAGGGGATGCCTGCGTAAAGCTCGCCCTCCTGATAGGTCACGTCGTATACCTGACGCTCTACGGTGTAGGAGTAGGTCACGTCGGGAACCCAGGGGAATGCCACGGAAAGTGCCACGTACTGCAGACAGATCTTGCGCAGCTCGTCGGTGGACATAGAGGATTTTGCGATGGGGATCGCGTCAAAATCCGCTTGGGAAAGAGGCTTCTCCACCTTTTTGTAGACCACGGGCTCGGTGTTCTTTTCCTCGGACTTTGTTTCCTCGGGGCTTAAAGCGGGCTTTGCCGTCTCGACGGGAGCTACCGTTTCGGTTGCAGGCTCCTTGCCCCCGCAGGCCGAGAGGGAAAAGATGGTTGCCGCAACCAGAATCAGTGCAAGCGAGCGAATGAGTGCTTTCATATTGTTTTCTCCTTATTTACTGTTTTGCTATTTACCCAAGGGTTTTCTGCCCTTGGAATTGCTTTTGACTTGCGGTTTTTCCGCTCACCCCTTCAGGGTGCCCTCGTAAACGGTTTTGTGCTCACCGGTTCCCAATTGACAGGTGATCTTGATGGTGGCATCTCCCGACGTCTGGTGCTTTTGCACCGCGCTTCCGGGGATGGCCTCCAGAAGGGTGATCTCGCGCTCGAAGTGGTTGTCCATTCTCTTGATGTAGGAGAACAGCTCCTTCCCGTCCTTGTCGTAAAGGGTCGTGAACACGTCGGAGATGACGTAGTTGGAGGTCAGGGTGCACCTTTGCAGATCCCTCAGAGAAACGGTGTCCGTCTCCAATCCGATGGTCGCATAGGAGGGCTCTACGGGATCCAGCCCGAGAAACTCCTTGAAGGTATGGGGAAGATACCCGCCCTTGTAAAGCTCGTAGAAGCTGGACTTCAGATCATCGTTTCCTTGGATCTTGTATTTGGTCCCGTCGGAGGAGATGCGATCGTGAATGGCTGAGGTGGTGTACAGTCCCTGCTCACACTGCATCACGTAGCTCTTCTTGGGATCGATGTTTCCGTTTGCATCCAGCTCCGTGTGGACCGATTTTACCATTCTCACGTGGCCGTTGTTCACCAGACAGTCTGCCATTTTCATCTGCGCATAGCAGGAATACATCATTTCAGCGCCGTTTCTTTTGGCAATGTCGTTACAGTCCTCCTTGCCGTTTTCTCCATAGCGCTTGGTGCTGTCGTCGTAGGTGTAGGCGCCGACGCGCAGCAGCCCGTTATAGGTGTTCAGATCTGCCGTCCAGGCGCATTTTGCGGAGTTGATCACTCTGGCCCAGCCCCATCCCGTGGTGCCGGAGCAGGCGGTGCCCCAAAGAAGGTTCTTTTGGCGGAAGGGGGTCAGATCCATAATGCCCGTTTCCGAATCATAGATCTCCAGAATCCGATAAAGATTTCCGGAGGCCACGTTGACGTAGGGAATGCCGCCGTAGAGCTGCCCCTCGTAAAAGCGGGCAACGGCCTCCTGGCGGACGACCTTGTACTGATAGTCGCTGTTGGGGATCCACTGAAAGGATACGGAAAGGCAAACATAGTCCACGCAGATCTGTCTCAGCTCGTCCGTGGTCATGGAGGAGTTGGCAACGGGGATTGCCTCCACCCTCGCTCGGGTCAGAGGATCGGCACAACTCTCGTACACACGGTTGGACGGGGCCCGCGTTTTCGCTTCCTCTTCGCTCTTCGTTTCTTCTGCCACATCTTCTGCGGGCTCGGTCACGACCTCCGTCGTACCTTCGGCGGTCTCGACACTCTCTGCTTGCTCGTCTCCGCAGGAGGGGAGAACGGGGATCAGGATCAAGGCGAGGAATAGGGTAAGAATCCGTTTCATAATGCATCTCCGGCTGAAATAAATTTGCAAAGTAACACAAAGTATTTTAGCACAAAAACACGTTTTTTTCCATTGACACATTTCCAAATTTGCATCTGCATTTTTATCCATTCTGTACAAAGAGGGAAGGAGCTTTTTATAAAATGAGCGCAAAAAAGGAAGAGAAGCCCAAGGACTTCTCTTCCTTGTCCCTCAGCATTAACCTGCGAGGGTTCCGCGATAAACGCTGACCAGCTCGCCGTTTCCGAGCTGACAGGTGATATGGATGGTGTAGCCGGTCTGAGACTGATAGCTTTCAATGGCATTGACCGGAAGCACCGAGGAGAGCTTGACGGATTTGTTGTAGTGGTAGCGCTGTCTGAAAACGTGACGGAATACCTCTTTTCCTCCTGCATCGTAGATGGTGGTAAAGACGTCGGAAAGAGCGTAGTTTGCGTTGAGGGTGCACTTTTCCAGCTCCGCAAGAGAGGCGGTGGAGGCGGTGTGCTTGATGGTCGCCTTTCCCTTTTCGATGGGATCGAGACCCAGAAATTCCTTAAAGGTGTGGGGGATATAGCCGTCTTTGTAAAGCTCCGAAAAGCTGCTCTTTAAGTGGTCGTTTCCTTGGATCTTATAGGACACGCCGCTGCTCGTGACGCGGTCGTGAAGCGCGGAGGTGGTGTAAAGCCCCTGCTCACACTGGATGATGTAGCTCGCGTCGGGGTCGATCTTGCCGCCGCCGTCCCGCACCACGTAAACCTCCTTGACGAGTCTGACGTGGCCGTTGTTCACCAGACAGTCCGCCGCCTGTGTCAGGGCGTAGGATTCGTACATGATCTCGGTTCCGTTTTTCCTTGCAATGTCCTTGCAGTCGTCGGCACCGTCCGTGTTGAAGGCCTTGATGGAGTCATCGTAGGTGTAGGGGCCGACTCGGACCAAGCCGTTGTACGTGTTCAGGTTTTGCGTCCATTTCATTGTGGCGGAGTTGATGACTCTTGCCCAGCCCCAGCCCGCGGTGCCGGAGCAGGCGGTTCCGATCAGAAGATTGTCTCCGATGCGGGTCAGGTCCATCTCACCGGTCTCGTGATCGTACACCTCCATAATGCGATAGAGGTTTCCGGAGGCGGTGTTGATGTAGGGAATACCGCCGTAGAGCTTACCCTTGGTAAAGTTTACCTGTACGTTTGCACTGCTGGTCGTATAGCTGAAGTCCTTCGAGGGAACCCACTGGAAGGTAACGGAAAGGCAAACGTAGTCCACGCAAAGCTGGCGCAACTCGGCCACACTCATAGAGGCGTTGGCGATGGGGAGCTGCTTGAAGCGCTCCGCCAGAAGGGTCTCCACCTTCTTTTCCTTCGCAGAGGTGCTTCCTCCGGAGCCGCCTTGCCCTGTGCCCGTACCCGTTCCCGTTCCGGTGCCGGTTCCCGTGCCCGTGCCGGAGGGAGGCACGTAAACACCGGGATTCGAGGGAGTAGAAGGAGTGGAAGGCGTAGAGGGGGTGGAGGGATTCGAGGGAGTCTGAGGCTCCTCGGTCGTCTTTTGCTCCTCGGTTACGGGCTCGGTCTCGGGCTCGGTCGCTTCGGGGAGCGTTGCGGTCTCTTCTGCAGAGGGCTCCGAGACCTTTTCCTCCTCGGATTTCGGACTGTCGCCCGTTTTTTTCGGCTCCTCGGCCTTACAGCCGAAGGCGGAAAGGAGCATCAACAGGGAAAGGATCAACGCAAGAATTCGTTTCATATCGCATCTCCGTAAAAGCTGCACGTGTCAGCTTG
>JAFVYT010000238.1 GCA_017508505.1 Clostridia bacterium | reverse complement strand
GCCCTTTTGGACCGCGGTTACCGTCGGAATGTTTTACCTGTTCCATTTGTATCAGAGCGTGTGGACCTTCGTGGGACTTGTGGAATTGAAGAATCTGATCTATTCCTTTGTCTGCCTGATCCCGTTTTACGTCGGAATCTCCGTGGCAACGAGCTTTGCCCTGGGGCTGAACCGTATGCCCTATTCCTATCACGTCATCGGCTTTGCTTTAAGCTTTCTGGGGTGCTGTGCCGTGCGCTTTTCCTACCGCTTTCTGCGCAGTCAGGCACGCCTTTCCGAGCGTAGCGTGCCCCGTGAGCACGTGATGATCATCGGTGCGGGCAGCGCGGGGCAGATGCTTCTGCGGGAGCTGGCTACCCCCCGACATCGGGTCAAGGTGTGTTGTCTGATTGACGATAACCCCGAAAAAAAAGGCAGATTTCTTTAGGGCGTGGAGATCGTGGGCGGTCGGTACGACATCCTGCGCTTTGCCGCCTCCAATCAGGTGACCCGCATCATTTTTGCCATTCCCAGCTGCTCGGCGGAGGATCGCAGGGAGATTCTGAACATCTGTAAGGAGGCCGGGTGCAAGATCCAGACGGTGCCGGAGCTTTTGCAGCTTCAGAGCGGCTCCGGGGAGATCTCCGTGCGCACCCTTCGGGACGTGGACGTCACCGACCTTTTGGGCCGACAGCAGATCCGCGTTGACAACGCCTCTGCCAAGGCGGCGCTGGGGGATAAGGTGGTTCTGGTCACGGGTGGCGGCGGCTCCATCGGAAGTGAGCTTTGCCGTCAGATTGCAGGGGCCGAGCCGAAAAAGCTCGTCATCTTCGACGTATATGAAAATAATGCATACGACATCCAGCAGGAATTGAAGCGGACCTATCCCGAGCTGGATCTTGCGGTGCTCATCGGCTCCGTCCGCAACGAGGAAAGACTGCGTGAGGTGATGCGTCTTTACCGTCCCCACTTCGTCTTTCACGCGGCAGCCCATAAGCACGTTCCTCTGATGGAGGAAAGCCCCAACGAGGCCATCAAAAACAACGTCCTCGGCACCTTCAAGACCGCGAAGGCCGCAGCGGAATTCGGAGTGGAGGAGTTCGTACTCATTTCCACGGACAAGGCCGTCAATCCCACCAACATCATGGGTGCCTCCAAGCGCCTTTGCGAGATGGTGGTGCAGATGATGGAGCGCAGCGGCTCCGACACGAGCTTTGCCGCAGTGCGCTTCGGAAACGTTCTCGGGAGCAACGGCAGCGTCATCCCTCTGTTTAAAAAGCAGATCGCCGCAGGCGGCCCCGTCACCATCACGGACAAGCGGATCATACGCTACTTTATGACCATCTCCGAGGCGGTCTCTCTGGTGCTTCAGGCATCCTTTTACGCCAAGGGCGGTGAGATCTTCGTTTTGGATATGGGCGAGCCCGTGAAGATCGACGATATGGCACGAAACCTCATCCGTCTCTCGGGCTTTATTCCCGACGTGGACATCAAGATCGAGTACACGGGTCTCAGACCCGGAGAAAAGCTGTACGAGGAGCTTTTGATGAGCGAGGAGGGTCTCTCCGAGACCGAGAATAAGCTGATTTTCATCGGAAAGCCCATTCAGATGGACGATGCGCGGTTTTTGGAGGATCTGGCAAAGCTGGAAAAGGCCTCGGAAACCGAAAGCGATCGGATCAAGGAGCTGGTTGCTGAGATCGTCCCCACCTATCATCCCCAATAAAAAAGAAAAGGGGATGTAAAAAAAGCGCAGACCGCCTATTCCTATAAAACAAAAGGGATTCTTTGGAATAAAACGTCCGAAGAATCCCGTTTTTTTTGTTAAAAACAATAAAAAAACGCATTTTTTGCTACGAACAAACTTCGCCACTCGACGTACCTTTGTACGCCTTCGGGTAACCAAAAAGCAAGGTAAACCTTGCTTTTTGCTCAGTTTGTCCGTTCTGCATCTTTTTTTCCTATC
>JAFVYT010000237.1 GCA_017508505.1 Clostridia bacterium | reverse complement strand
TCGACCCCTCCCGCCCCACCACCATGGCGCAGCTAGCCAGTCTTCCCACCAACAGCCCCCACAACCAGATCACCGACGTGGTCAGCTACAACATTTACTACGGCTGGTACAAGGGCGTGATCGAGGACAACGAGGCATTTTTAGACGCCTTCCACAAAACCTACCCCGACAAGGCGATGGGCATCTCCGAGTACGGTGTGGACAACCTGATCTGCTGGCACTCCGCCGAGCCCTTCAACCACGACTACACCGAGGAGTACGCCTGCCTCTACCACCGTCATATGCTCTCGGTCTTCGCCGCCCGTCCCTGGCTCTGGGCGACCCATATGTGGAATATGTTCGACTTTGCGGCAGACCGCCGTGCCGAGGGCGGCATCAAGGGCAGAAACTGCAAGGGCCTTGTAACCTATGACCGCAAAACCCGCAAGGATACCTTCTACCTTTATAAGGCCTTCTGGACGAAGGACCCCTGCGTTTACGTGGCAGGACGCCGCTTTGCCAACCGCGCCCCCAAGGAGCGCACCGTGCGTGTCTTCACCAATGCCCCCGAGGTCAGCCTGTACCTCAACGGCACCCTTTATGCCACCGCCAAGGCAGAGGCCTGCGAGGCCGTCTTCCCCGAGGTACCCCTTCTGGACGGTGAAAACACCGTCACCGCCCGCATCGTGGGTGCGGAGGACAGCATTCCCCTTTACGGCGTTCCCGAGCACGACTCCTCCTACGACCTGCCCGACGTGGCCGAGGCCCTGCAGATGGGCAACTGGTTCCTGGAGGAGGACGAGTCGAAGGATTACGGAGAGGAGGGCTTTGGCCTGCATTGCAAGATGAAGGAGATCGCCATGAACGAGGAGGCCTGCCACATTATGCGCGGCTGGGTGATGAGCAGTCCCAACCTTGCCATCGGGGAGAAGCTCCACGTGATGAGCCGTCTGACCCTCTGGGTAGGCTCCGCTCCGGGAGAAAAGACCCCCCGACAGATCAAGGTCTTCGCCGCCAAGTGCACCGAGGAGGAATTTGCCACGCTGGACAAGAGACTTCGCTCCGTCAAGCGCACCTGATCCCCCGAAAAAACAAATAGGAGCTCGGTATGTTTGAACTGAAATGCCCCAAGTGCGGGGAAGCCTTTGCGGTAGACGAATCGGGGTACGCCGCCATCTTAAAGCAGGTGCGCGACCGCGAGTTTCGGGCAGAGGTCGACCGTCAGAAGGAATACTTCGAGGAAGAAAAGCGCCGCAGCGTGGAAATGGCACTCCAAAAAAGCAACGCGGAAAAGGAAAAGGCCCTAATGGAGCTCACCCTCCGATTGGAGGCGATGAAGGGACAGCTTGCCCTGGAGGAAAGCCGCACCAAGGAAGCGGTGGCGGGTGCCGTGGCCGAAAAGGATGCCGCCATTCTGGAGCTGCAAAGCCGCCTTGCCATCTCCGCAAAGGAGCGGGAGCTGGGAGAAAAGGCCCTTTTGGAGCAGCACCGAAACGAAATTGCTCTCAAGGACGAGGAGATCGCCCGCTACAAGGACTTCAAGCTCCGCCAATCCACCAAAATGCTGGGGGAGAGTCTGGAGCAGCACTGCGAAGCAGAGTTCAACAAGCTCCGCGCCACCGCCTTTCAGACGGCGCAGTTTGAAAAGGACAACGACGCAAGCTCGGGCAGTAAGGGAGACTTCATCTTCCGGGATTTCTCCGACGGGGTCGAATTCATCTCCATTATGTTTGAGATGAAAAACGAGGCGGACGCCACCGCCACCAAGCACAAAAACGAGGACTTCTTTAAGGAGCTGGACAAGGACAGAAGCCAAAAGAAGTGCGAGTACGCGGTGCTGGTCTCTATGCTGGAGAACGAGAGCGAGCTTTACAACACGGGCATCGTGGACGTCTCCTACCGCTACGAGAAGATGTACGTCGTCCGTCCCCAGTTCTTCATCCCCATTATCACCCTCCTGCGGAACGCCGCGCTCAAATCCTTGGAATACAAAAAGGAATTGGCCCTGATGCGCAGTCAGAACCTGGACGTGACCCGCTTCGAGGAGGACCTGCTCCGTTTTCAGGAGGGCTTTGCCCGCAACTACAATCTGGCAAGCGCCCGCTTCAAAACCGCCATCGAGGAGATCGACAAGACCATCCTGCATCTGCAAAAGACCAAGGACGCCCTGCTCTCCTCGGAAAACAATCTTCGCCTTGCCAATGAAAAGGCAGGGGACCTCTCCATCAAAAAGCTCACCCGAAACAACCCCACCATGCAGCAAAAATTCGCCGAATTGGCGGAGGGGAAAAAGGAATAAAAAAAGTTGCCATTGCAGACCCGCATCGGAGCCCTGCAATGGCAATTCTTTTATCGGTCGAACAAAAGGGCATTTTCATTGCAGCACATCCCGCCGTCCCCACGCAAGAGCTGTGGAAAAAGAAATGGCCGATGCGGTTGCATTGAAATCGGCTTCGTGCTATAATGGAAAAAAATTCACGGAAAGGATTTCTTATGAATCAATACTTTCTGGCCGCCAGCGGCGACAAGCGTGACCGCTCCGCCGAAATCGAGCGGATTTTTCGGGAGCAGGGTGCCTGCGTCCTCGGAGTCGGCACCTTCTGGGTCAGCGGCGTGAAAATGCCCCACGGTACCTCCCTCTTCGGCATGGGACACGGCACCGTCATCGCCCTTTCCCCCGAGGTGGAGGAGGGGGTCGCCGTGGAGCTCGGCTCCCGCTGCACCCTGCGCTCCATCGCCTTTTCCGGCTCCGAGGAGGAAATGCCCCGTCCCGAGGCCATCGGCACCCGCCACGCCATCGGCTTTCTCGGAGACGCCACCTCCACCAAGGACAGCCACCGTCAGAACCGCGACAGCATCGTGGACGGCTGCTTCATCGACTCCTTCACCGGCGGCGGCATCCTCTGCCGTGACACGGGCTACTCCGTGCCCTGCTCCCTTTGCGTTTCAAGCTGCCGCATCCACAATTGCGGCGCGGGGATCCTGATCCCCCACTTCAGCGAGTATCACAAGTTCACCGGGGTGGTCGCCACGGGCAACCTCTACGGCTGTGTCAACAACGGCGGCAACAACGTCTTTTCCGCCTGCGCCTTCGACGGGAACACCGAGGGCTTTCTCATTGACAACAGCAGCGGCACCTCCAAGAACAACGCCCACGGCTCCTGCGTGGGATGCACCTTCAACCACACCAATCACAACGAGGGCGTCGGCATCCGCATCCTCGGATCGGCCCCCGGCTTTGTCTTTTCCGCCTGCCAGCTCTTCTTCTCCGACATCGTGGTGGAGGGATCGGGCGGGGTTCAGTTTGACCATTTCAACTGCGGCAAGCACATCAAGATCTTCGTCAAGGGCGGCGGCGGTGTCCGCTTCTCGGGCTGTATGTTCTCCACAATCCCCACCTTCCACGTGGAGGACAACGACCGCGTCCGCGTCATCGACTGCACCACCAAGGGCGGCGCTCCCATCCTGTATCCCGCCCCCGTTGAGGAGGCATAAATATGGAAGAAAAAAAGACCCTTTCCGCCACGGCTGCAAAGCTCCTTCTGAAAATGCAGCAGAACGAACTGGACGAAAGCCTCATCTACGAAAGAATCGCCCGCTTTGCCAAGGGGGTGAAAACAAAAACACCCTCCTGCGGCTTTCCCGCGAGGAGCGCGCTCATTACGAGCTATGGCGCACCTACACGGAAAAGGAATCCAAGCCCAGAAAGGGCAAGATCCTCTTTTATTCCCTTTTGGCACGCTTCTTCGGCTTCACCTTCTCCGTCAAGCAGATGGAAAAAGGGGAGCAGGGCGCACAGGGGCAATATGCCCTTCTGGCCGAGGAGCTTCCCGAGGCACTTGAGATCCAAAAGGAGGAGGAGGAGCACGAGGTGGCCCTCCTTGCCATTCTGGACGAGGAGCGCCTGCACTACGTGGGCAGTATGGTGCTCGGTCTGAACGATGCTCTGGTGGAGCTGGCCGGATCCCTTGCGGGCTTCAGCTTCGCCTTGGCCGACACCAAGCTGGTCGCCCTCTCAGGGCTGATCGTGGGCATCTCCGCCACCTTCTCCATGGCCTCCAGCGAGTTTCTCGCCGCCAAAAGCGAGGGACGCAGTGACGCGCTCAAATCCTGCACCTATACGGGACTTGCGTATCTGGTCACCGTGGTACTCCTGATTCTGCCGTATCTGATCCTCCCTTCTCCGCAGTATCTGGTGGCGCTTCTCTGTATGCTGGGCATCATCGTGGTCATCATCGCCGCCTTCACCTATTACATTTCCGTTGCCAAGGATCAGCCCTTCCGAAGCCGTTTTCTGGAGATGGCGCTGATCAGCGTCGGCGTCGCCGTGATCTCCTTCGTGGTCGGCATTCTGGCCAAGGCCTTCCTCGGTATCGACGTCTGATCTCTTGAACAGAAAGGAGTTCTCAAAATGAAAAAGCTACTGGCGCGCTATCCCCTCGGCAATCCCCGCCGTCTTTGGCGGCAGGACAATTTCGTTTTTTCCACCTTCTCACCCGGCTTGATGAGTCTTGACAATGACAATGAAAGGGACACCGCCATTATGCGCCGCAGTGTAAAGACCTGCGTGGAGGCGGGCTTCAATCTCCTGGAATTGGGCTGGGCAAGCCCCGAGCGCGGCAAGGCCGCCGTGAGAATGAGCGAGCAGCTCGGGGTCGGGGTGATCTACCAAAACCTGAAGCGCTACGGCGGCATGGGAAAAAAACAGCCCTGGTGCGAGAAGAACGATCTGGTCGGTGCCATGGACGAAATGCGCCGCTGGAAGAGCGTCGTGGGGTATTATCTTTGGGATGAGCCCCACACCCTCGAGCAAATGCAAAATACCCGCCGTATGATGGATCTGTGTCAACGGGAGAACCCCGCCACGCTCCCCTTTACTGTGGCGCTCCCCAGCTATTCCAAAACCTGCCTCTGGGAAAACGGCGGCTAT
>JAFVYT010000236.1 GCA_017508505.1 Clostridia bacterium | reverse complement strand
GATGAAAAACCGCACCAGCCTGATCATTGCCCACCGCCTCTCCACGATTCGGGATGCGGATCGCATCGTTGTGATGGATGGAGGCCGCGTGGTGGAGATCGGAAATCACGACGAGCTTTTGGCCAAGGGCGGAAAGTATTACGAGCTTTATATGACCCAGTTTGCGGGCAATAAGACCTGATGAATTTTAAAAAAGAGTATAGGAGATTGAAAATGAGAAAAAATTTCGGTGCCAAGACCTGGGCCTATCCGATGCCCGTGTTTATCGTAGCCGCTTTTGACAAAGAGGGAAGAGCCTGCTGCATGAATGCGGCCTGGGGTGGAATTTACGATACCAATCAGGTGATGGTCTGCCTTGCGGACGATCACAAAACTACGAAGAATATTTTGGAAAGCGCTGCCTTTTCCGTGAGCATTGCCGATGCAAAGCACGTCAAGGAAGCGGATTTTGTTGGAATCGTTTCGGGAAATCAGGTGCCCGATAAGATGGAGAGGGCAGGCTTCGGTGCGATTCGCTCGGAGTTTGTCAACGCTCCCGTGATTCCGGAGCTTCCCATGACGTTGGAGTGCAGTCTTATCAAGTTCAATGAGGACGGCATCTGCATCGGCGAGATCCGCAACGTCAGCGCAGACGAGTCGGTACTCGGCAAGGACGGCCTCATCGATCCGGAAAAGCTGGAGGCCATCACCTACGATCCCGTGCATCACGGCTACTATACCCTCGGGAAGCGTGTCGGAACGGCCTTTTCCGATGGCAAGAGCTTGGTGCGTTAAGGCGCCTGCCAAAAGAAAAAAAGCTGTGGAATGCTCCACAGCTTTTTTCTTAGGAATCCTTCTTGATCCTCTTTTTCTGATAGGACATCTTCTTGCATTCGGGACAACGCATCCATCTGGTTCTTCCGAAATGGGGTGCCCAAAGCACCTGAAAATAGGTCGGCACGTGGCGGTGTCCGCAGTTTGCACACTCATAGTAGCCCGCCACCTGCTCGATCCATAAAGCAAAGCCAAAGCCCAAAAGACCGATGACAAAGCCCAGCACGATGAAGGTGGCCCTCAGCGCCGTTGTCATTTCAAAATATGCCGCTACTAAGCAAAAGCCGATTAAAATGATGACGGATAAGGTGCAGATCAAAATTTCGAGAAGGAGCAGCTTTTTGTCTGCCTCCTCCTTTTGCTTTACCATATCCACGAGCAGCTGCTCGCTCTTTTCACTGTATTGTTCCATTTTGGTAACCTCCCCATTTAATAAATCGTTGACCGTGATCTCAAGGATCATACACAGATCCAGCATCAATGCGGAATCGGGCATTGCCTTGCCCGTCTCCCATTTGGAAACGGCGCGATCCGTGATACCGAGGCTCTCTGCCAGGCTCGCTTGGGTGATCTTCTTTGCCCGTCTGCGTTCTGCAATGAATTTTCCGATTTTGACTTGATCCATAGTCTGTCTCCTTTCACCCATATTCTATCCCACTTGAGAGGGGAAGTCTACAAACCGTCGGTTGAGTTGGGGAGAATCAACCTTCGGTTGGTTTCTTTATCATATCATAAACTGCAATTTTGTTCAATGAGAAGGGAAAATTTCCTCCAAGGGCCTCAATGATTCTTGAAACGAAGAAAAAGCTGTGCTAAAATGAGAAAAATGGGAGGTGCAGGTGTATGAAATACCCGATCAAAAGGGAGTTCTTTCCCTTTACGCATTTTGCCTCTCCCATCTCGTCCCCGTCCCTTGCGGGGTGGCTCGGGGAACGGATGCGGCCTCCGCGTCGCATTTTTCGAGATCCAAGGGTCAACGTCTCCCGCCATTTCGTTTTTGGCTCCGACGGAGCGGAGATCGAGCTTTTGCTCTTCTCCCCGAAATCACTTGTGACCCCGTCCCCTTGCCTCGTATACTACCACGGCGGCGGCTTTTTCTTCGGTGCCGCGTGGTATCACTACGATCTGGCGATCCGCTATGCCCTCGAGGCGGGCTGTAAGGTGGCCTTTGTGCAGTATCGCCTTGCCCCACGGCACCCACACCCCATTCCCTGCGAGGACTCCTTTTCTGCCCTTCGCCGGATTTATGAGAATGCCGACGCCCTCGGGATCCGTAGGGACTGTGTCGGTGTAGCGGGGGACAGTGCGGGCGGTGCTCTTGCCGCCGCCGTGTGTCAAATGTCTCGGGATCGTGGCACGCCCCTTCCTCTGTTTCAGCTTTTGGTGTATCCCGTCACCGACCGCAGGATGAATACCCCCTCCTGCCGCGCCTTTTCCGATACCCCGATGTGGAACAGCCGCCTTTCCGAGAAAATGTGGCAGGGCTATCTCGGCTCCGGGGACGTGCCGATGCTATCCTACGCCTCTCCTATGGAGGCCGCCGATTTTTCGGGTCTGCCTGCGGCATACGTGGAAACCGCGGAGTTCGATTGCCTGCGGGACGAGGGGAGAAATTAT
>JAFVYT010000235.1 GCA_017508505.1 Clostridia bacterium | reverse complement strand
AACAATCCCGCCTTGGTGGGGGAACCCGGCGTGGGCAAGACCGCCATCGCCGAGGGGCTCGCTCTGAAGATCGCCGCGGGGGACGTGCCCGAGACCCTTTCGGGGAAACGGGTGGTGACGCTGGACTTAGCGGCGATGGTAGCGGGGAGCAAATACCGCGGAGAGTTTGAGGAAAGGATCAAAAACGTCATCGATGAGGTGACGGAACTGGGAGACGTGATCCTGTTTATCGACGAGATCCACACCATCGTGGGGGCGGGTGCCTCTGAGGGCTGTATGGATGCCTCCAACATCTTAAAGCCGGCTCTGGCTCGCGGTGGTCTGCGGGTCATCGGAGCCACGACCCTTTCGGAGTACCGCACCATCGAAAAGGACGCCGCGCTGGAGAGACGATTCCAATCGGTGACGGTTGCCGAGCCCTCCGAGGAGGACGCCATTGCCATTCTCAAGGGGCTGAGAAAGCGCTACGAGGAGCACCACAAGCTCACCATTCCCGACGGGGCGCTGGAGGCGGCGGTGCGGCTTTCCGCCCGCTACATCTCCGATCGCTTCCTGCCGGACAAGGCCATCAATCTGGTGGACGAGGCCGCCAGCCGCAAGCGCATCCGTGCGCTGGCACCTTCCCCCGAGCAAAAGGAAATCAAGGAGCAGCTCGAGACCCTGGAAAAGGAAAAGAAGAGCGCCGTGGAGGCGGAGGAATACGAAAAGGCGGCAAAGCTTCTGGACGTGATCAAGGAAAAGACGGCGGCGCTGGAGGCTGCCTCTGCCCCCAAGGATGGCCCCTTGGGAGAGATCACCGAGGAGGACGTGGCGGGGGTCATCACCCAATGGACCGGCATTCCCGTCAGCCGTCTTCTGGAGGAGGAGGCACAGCGCCTCTGCCGAATGGAGGAGAGCCTCGGTAAGCGCGTGGTGGGTCAGGCCGAGGCGGTCAGCGCCATCGCTCGCGCCGTGAGGCGCAGTCGCACGGGACTTAAGGATCCCAAGCGACCCGTCGGCTCCTTCCTCTTTACGGGGCCTACGGGAGTGGGTAAGACGGAGCTTTCCCGCGCCTTGGCGGAGCTTCTCTTCGGAGATGAGGGGAAGATGATCCGACTGGATATGTCGGAATTGATGGAAAAGCACTCCGTCTCCAAGCTCATCGGATCCCCTCCCGGGTACGTGGGCTTTGACGATGGGGGACAGCTCACGGAAAAGATCCGCCGCAATCCCTATTCCGTGGTGCTCTTCGACGAGATCGAAAAGGCACATCCGGACGTATTCAACCTTTTGCTTCAGATTCTGGAGGACGGTCATCTGACGGACTCCCACGGCAGACGGGTGGATTTTAAGAACAGCGTCATTATTATGACCTCCAACTGCGGCGCCGCGAGCCTTGCGGTGAAAAAGACCATGGGCTTTGCCCCTGCGGGGGAGGAGGCCAAGAAGCAGGACGAGGCGGACGAGGAAAAGATCCGTCAGGCTCTGAAGGAGACCTTCCGTCCCGAATTTCTCAACCGTCTGGACGAGATCGTGGTATTCCACCGCTTGGGCAAGGCCGAGATCGGTGCCATTGCGGAGAAAATGCTCTCCGAGGTGGCACGGCGCTTGCAGGAGAACAGCGGCATTGCCCTTTCCTTCTCCCCCGAGGTGGTGGAAAAGCTTGCGGAGGAGGGCTTCGATCCCGTTTACGGAGCACGCCCCCTGCGCCGCGCCATTCAGAAGCGGGTGGAGGACTCCCTTTCTACCTACCTTTTGGAGGGCACCTTCCGGGAGGGGGATCGGGTGAGGAGCACCCTTTCCGCCGACGGCGAGATCTGCTACGAAAAGGAATAAAAAAGGAACCGAGCCTCGCTCGGTTCCTTTTTTACGGGGGCTTTGCAGGGCTTTGCCCCATACCCCACCAAGGGGACTTTTTGAAAAAAGTCCCCTTGGAACCCCCAAAAACTTT
>JAFVYT010000234.1 GCA_017508505.1 Clostridia bacterium | reverse complement strand
TCCCGCATTGCCACCACGGCCTATACGGCTTTGAACACGGTCATTCTGGACATCATCTCCCGCGGGGGAGCGGTGACGGGGTATTATGCCTCCGCCAACAAGCTCATTACGGCGGGCAAGAACGGCCTTTCTCCCGTGGCGGACAGCCTCTATCCCTATATGGCACGGCATCGGGATTTCAAATTGGTCAAGCGCATTCTTCTCGTGGCGGAGCCGATCATCGCGCTGTTTTGCGCTTTGGTCTTCGTCTTTGCCCATCCCTTCTGCGCCTGGTTCTTCGGGGCGGAGTTTTACGAGGCGGGCTCGGTTTTGCGGGCGATGCTTCCCATCGGCGTGGTGATCTTCCCCAGCTACGTTCTGGGCTTTCCTACCATGACCGCTATGGGCATTTCCAAGCACGCCAATTATTCTACCATTTTCGGCTCGGCGTTCCACGTGCTTCTGCTCGGAGGCCTTGCTCTGACGGGAAATATGAATATGGTGACGCTGGCCCTGAGCGTTTCCGCCACCGAAACGGTGATTTTGCTTTATCGCATCGCGGTGGTGGTGAGGAATCGGGACAGAATGCGTCCCGAAACAAAGGAGAGTTAAATGGGTCTTATCCGAAAGCTTTATCTGGCGGGCTGCTCCGTTCTGGGGCTCTTTCTGCCCGTGAAGAAAAACAAGGTCGTGTTCAGCAGCTACTACGGTCGCGGCTTTTCCGACAATCCCAAGGCCATCGCCGAGGCTCTGCACGAAGCTTGCCCCGAGGCCAAGCTATTTTGGCTTGTGAAAAACGAGAAGGAGGCCGCAAGCCTTCCGGATTATATCACTCCCGTTCCCTACGACTCCCCCAAGCGGATCTTTGCCCTTTCCGAGGCGCGGGTCTGGGTGGACAACTGCAGAAAGTACGAGCGGTTTAAGAAAAAGGGACAGTATTATCTGCAAACCTGGCACGGCTTTCCTTTGAAAAAGATCGAAAAGGACGCAGTGGCGTCCCTTCCTGCGGATTATGAAAGAGGCGCCCGTCGGGATTCGGGCTTTACGGATCTGCTCCTGTCCAACTCCGCCTTCGAGACGAGAGTTTTGCGGGACTGCTTCTGGTATGAGGGCGAGATCGCCGAGTTCGGCTCTCCCCGCAACGACGTGTTTGCCGCCCCTGACCCTGCGGTGGAAAGGAAGGTGCGCACCGCCTTCGGCCTGCCCGAGGACAGAAGGCTCGTTCTGTACGCTCCCACCTTCCGTGCGGATCATTCCGTGGAGGCCTATCGGCTGGATGCCGCGGGCCTTTCCGAGACTCTGGAAAAGCGCTTCGGCGGGACGTGGACGGTTCTGATCCGTCTGCATCCCAACGTGGCCCATCAATCCGCCGCCCTCTTCTCCTACGATGGGGAACGCATCGCGGATGCGACCCTTTACCCCGATATGCAGGAGCTTTTGGTGGGCTCGGACGTGCTCATTACCGACTACTCCTCCTCCATGTTCGACTTTGCCATCTCAGGAAAGCTTTGCTTGCGGCTGGCGCTGGATCTGGAGGATTATATGCGGGATCGCAACTTCTATTTCTCCTACGATGAGATCCCCTTTCCCTATGCGGAAACGAACGGGGACTTCCTCCGTATGGTCGAGGCCCTCGACGTGAAGGACTACGAGGAAAAGCGAAACGAATTTTACACCCGTCTTGCCTTCTGTGAGGACGGCAAGGCCTCCGAGCGTGCGGCGGCGTGGATCGCCGAAAGGCTCGGCTGAAAACAACAGGAAAGGAAAAGGGCGGCGTGAAAAGAATTGCAATCTTCTCCGACAATCTGAGGGTGGGCGGGATCCAGAAATCCCTTGCCAACCTTTTGGTGGATGACGCGCTGAAGGATTACGAAACCGACGTGTTTCTCTTTGACCGCGAGACCTTTTTCGATCTTTCGGGAATGGGGAACCGGGTGCACCTGCACTACTTAAAGCCCTTTCCCGGCTGGTGCAAGCTCCTTCCCTTCGGCCTTGTGCGCCGCCTTTTTGCCGGAGCTCTGCCTCTGCCCGAGACCGAGTACGAATTGGCGGTGGATTTCGACAGCTATCAGAACGCCACGGCTATGGGTGCCCTGGGGGTCAAGGCCAAAAAGCGCGTGATGTGGATCCACAACGACGTGGGCATCAAGCGCAAGGAGGAAAAAAAGTACGATCTGCTCTTTCGGATCATGAAGGGAAAATACAAGCACTTTGACGCCTTTGCGGCGGTATCTCCCGGGATTGTCCCCTCCTTCCGTCGGGAAACGGGGATGCGAGAAAAGCCTGTCACCGTGATTCAAAATCTCATCGACGCCGAGTCGATTCTGGAAAAAAGCAAGGAGGAGACCTCCGTTTCGGTTTCTCCGGAGCGGGTCAATCTGGTGAGCGTGGGCAGACTCTGTCACCAGAAGGGGTATGATTTGCTTTTGGAGGATTTTGCCCTTGCCCATCAAAAAAGAGAGGAGCTCTTCCTCTATCTGATCGGGGACGGGCCCGACCGTTCCTCCCTTCAGGAAAAGGTCCGCAGTCTTGGGCTGGAGAAGGCCGTTTGCTTCCTCGGAAACCTGCCCAATCCCTTCCCCGTGGAACGGCAGATGGACGCCTTTTGCCTGACCTCCCGTTACGAGGGACAGGGAATGGTGCTTTGGGAGGCACGCGCTCTGGGACTCCCGCTCATTTTCCCAAAGCGTCTGGAGCAGTATAACCCGGGTCTTTCGGGATGCGACGACGTAAAGGAGGCCCTCCTCGGTGTGCAGAAGGGGGAAAAGACCCCCGATTCTCTGACGGCGTACAACGACGGGATCCGAGCGGCCCTGAGGGCCTTGGTCGAAAAGGCTTGAAAGCTCGGGATTTCAATACGGAAAAAAAGGGATTCTTTAAATGAAAACGACAGAAAAGCGATTGATTTTGTTCCTGGAATGGTTTGTGCTCCTGCAGCCCGTTCTGGACTTTCTGACTTCTTTGACCGTGCGTTTTGTGGATACTCCCCTGACGGTGGGGATGATTTGCCGCATCCTCTTCCTCGGCTTGGCGGGGGTCTGGCTTTTCTTCTTCTACGACGGTGCACAGAAAAAGCTGCTTTGCGGCGCATTTTTGGTCACGGCACTCTACGGCGTGCTCAGCGTGGGCATGAATGCCGCGGCTTACGGCTTCGGCACGGTGGTGGAAAACGGAAAAATGTTTTTCAAAATGTTCTATTTTGTCTTCGTGCTCCTCTTTTTCTACGCTCTCTATAAAAAGTATGGCTTTGAGGTGAAAAACAAGCTGCTTTGCGTGGTCTTTCTGGAGTACACCGCCAGCATCTTCGTTTCTGCCCTGACGGGTACGAGCTTTGTCACCTACGAATACGCCAAGGGCTATTGCGGGTGGTTTTACGCAGGAAACGAGGTCGGCGCCATCGTTTCCGTTCTGGCGGCCTTTGCCCTTCTTTACGCGGCGGGAACAAAGCAGTGGTGGATCAAGCTCTCCGTGGGCTTTCTGACGGCCTTTGCCGCCTGCTACATCGGCACGAAGGTGCCCTTCCTTGCCTGCCTCGGTGCGGTGGCGGTGCTGCTGGTCTTCTTCGGGGTCAAGGCGTGCCTGAAAAAAACGCGTGCGGACGCAGGGCTTTTTCTGCAGCTTTTGGCGGTGCTGTGCGCCGTTTTGATCCTGTTCCGGCTCGGCTCCCCCGTGAAGGTCAACGGAGATGCCCTGACGGGGTATCACTACGACACCAACGTTTCCGATAAATTGGAGGACGATGAGGAGGATACCGATCCGGACGACGTTCTGGAAGAGAGCGGCGCCGAATGGAACGAGGACGGCCTCGGATATAAGATCTTTTTGGTGGCCAATTGGCTCCTGAGCAATCGTCTTGTGATGATCGCGCCTGCCTTCCTCGGATATATCAACGCACCCTTGTCCCAGATTCTCTTCGGAATGGGCTACACCTTCCGCCTGCCGGACGGAGAGCTCTTCGATTATCTGATCGAGATGGACTTTCTTGCCTTGGTGATCAACCACGGCATTGTGGGAACGCTCATCTTCCTTGCTCCGATTTTGTATTTTGCCGTTATCTGCCTGAAGCGTCTTTTCCGTCTTTGGAAGCGCTTCTTCGAGCTGCAGGAGGCCGTCGCCTCTATTTATTCCATCCTGATTGCTCTGGGCTGTGCCTTCCTTGCGGGGCACGTTTTGGTGGCTCCTGCCGTGAGCATCTATCTTGCCATTGCCATTGTGAAGCTTTACGCCACTCTGGAGCAAAAGCTTGCGGAGAAAAAAGAAACTGCGTCCGCCTCGGACGAGGTGAAAAGCGAGGCTTGATTATTGGAAAGGAGTGTTACGATGAAACCAATTTTGGAAAGGAGTGTTACGATGAAACCAATTTCCGTTGTGATTCTGGGTGCGGGCAGCCGCGGTACCCGCTACGCCACCCATATGAACGAGGCCCCCGAATGCTATCGCATCGTGGGGATGGCCGATCCCGAGGAGGCGAGAAGGAAGCATTTTCATGAGCGCTTCGGCGTGCCGGAGGAGGCGTGCTTCTCCCATTGGCGCGAGGTGCTGGAGCAGGATAAAATGGCTGACGTGGCAGTGATTGCCACGGTGGACTCCATGCATTACGAGGCGGCGCTGATGGCCATTGAAAAGGGCTACGACATCCTGTTGGAAAAGCCCGTGGCACCCACGGCGCAGGAGTGTGCGGAGATTGCCGCCGCCGCGAAGAAAAAGGGAACTCGCATTCTCGTTTGTCACGTTTTGCGCTATACCCCCTTCTACGGGAAGGTCAAGAGCCTGCTGGATTCGGGAATTTTGGGCAAGGTCGTTTCCGTGGATCTGGTGGAGGCCATTGAGGGCGTTCACTTCAGCCATAGCTACGTGCGGGGGAATTGGCATCGGGAGGAGGACTCCTCGCCGCTGCTTTTGGCCAAGAGCTGTCACGATCTGGACATCGTCCAGTGGCTTTTGGGAACGCGTTGTCAAAAGGTTTCCTCCTTTGGCTCACTGACGCATTTTGTTCGCGAAAACGCTCCCGAGGGGGCACCCGAGCGCTGTACCGACGGCACCTGCCCCGTGGGAGATACCTGTCCCTATAACTGCATCCGTCATTACCACGACTGGAAGCAGAATTCCCGTCGCCGCATCATTACCCGCGGCATTTCCAAGGAATATACCCCCACGGACGAGGAGGTTATGAAGGCGCTGCGCGAGACCGATTACGGTCGCTGTGTGTATCAGATGGACAACGACGTGGTGGACCATCAGGTGGTGATTATGGAGTTTGAGGGTGGCGTGACCGCCTCCTTTACCCTGAACCCCTTCAATCAGGGAGGCCGCTACATCCGTGTTTACGGTACCAAGGGTGAGCTTTTTGCCCATATGAAGGACACAGAGATCACCGTGCGCCTCATCGGGGAAAAGGAGGTTCATACCTTCCCTGTTTCCGAGACGCAGGAGAGCATCGACGGCGGCCACGGAGGCGGTGACCGAGGGATCATCCGTGAATTGTACCAGTATATGAGCGGCCATTACGAGGGCAACCGTGCCGCCGATATCCACGTTTCCGTTTCCAACCATCTCATCGGCTTTGCCGCAGAGAAGGCGAGACGGAGCTCCACCGTGGTTTCCACGCAGGACTTCGAGAGGGAAATCTATTCCGAGATCGAATAACCCCCCTTCCGATATAGAAAAAACCAAGCCGTGAATTTTCACGGCTTGGTTTTTGTTGATCTTGTTTTCGATTGTAATATGCCTGTTGCAAGCTCTTCCGAATAGTTCAAAAGACCGTTTGCGCTCATCATTTGATCCTTTCGTTCCCAATCAAGGCGAAGCCTTGCATGAAATCAACACGCAGTGCCACTTGGAATCTGCCGCAGGCGGATATCATATCGAAGGTGTATCATCCGTACCGACGAGGAACGAATATCATTGGAAAAGAACCGGTCATAAAACCTGATTTTCATTACAATAAATTCATATTTCTTTTCCGATATCTTTTTCTTTATATTTGCGAGAAATTAATCGAGAAATCAACGGAACAAAATTCCAAAACAACACCCAAAGTATAAAGAGCACAATAATTGTTGTTTCGCCTTGTAAGTTAAAAGGTAAAATATGAAGCACTATAATCAGCAAAGAATTATAGGTAGAAAACAGAAATTTCAGTTTTTCATCAACAATTATTTTACTATACCTTATGCAGTAAATTGGTAATGCAAGTATAAGCCATACAAATAGGATCAACAGTCCCAAACCAAGACCGCCATATCCGTCCCCGCTGGAGGTTGCATTGATTATTCCTACAAGTGCCGTCCAAGAAACCAGAAACCCAATAGAAAAAAATAGTGGATAAATATATTTTTTTGCTTTCTTCATTTCATCACCGTCCTTTGGGTGTATTATATCGTTGCCCTTATCAGTTTTTTAAAGTAGGCAACGATTGAATTCGCTACGCTCTCATTATATCGGCGCTTTTATCAATCCCTTAAGGTAAGCGCCGATTGAATTCGCTACGCTCTCATTATATCGGCGCTTTTATCAATCCCTTAAGGTAAGCGCCGATTGAATTCGCTACGCTCTCATTAT
>JAFVYT010000233.1 GCA_017508505.1 Clostridia bacterium | reverse complement strand
CTATGAAATATTTTCTCCGAAAATATTAAGGAATAAAAATGATCCGTTGCATTTTTGCAACGGATCATTTTTTACCATAATATGCCCAAAGGGCATATATCATATTGCGATAGCAATATTTCACATTTCCGCAAGGAAATACTTCATATTACCGTTAGGTAATATATCATTGGGGGTTGCGGTAATCTCTTACCGCAACCCCCGTTTTCGGGTGTCTTTTGGCTTTTGGAATCGGATCAGGCAGTAGCGCCGCCGGCGGCCGCGCCTTCTTCGGGAGCCTCGTCGATGTTCTCAAGGTGGAGAATCTCGTCCAGCTCGACCATCAGGGCCTCCATATTGTTGTACTCCTTACGGAAGTCACCGTCGGAGAAGGACTTGTAGGAGCCGTCGAAAGCCTTAAACTCATACTCGGGGGAGAGAACGCCGTTCTCATAGAGAACCTCGTAAACCTCGGCCCAGGTGGCGTATTCCACTGCGTAGGGAGAAACGAACTTGCCCTCTTCGTCCTTCTTAAAGGTGGTGAACTCTGCGGTGGCAGAGGGCATCTTGTTGTTGTAAACCGTGTAGTAGATGAAGGCGAGGATTTCGCTATAGTCCTCGGTACCTGCGGAAAGCTCGGCGTAGTAGGGCTCCAGGAACTCGGCCCACTGCTCAAAGATGGGAAGCCACTTTGCGTTGGCGGACTTGGTCCAGTCGAAGCGGAATCCGAGGAATCCGTTCATATGAGAATTGAGGTTCTTCTGCTTGCCGTTCTCGATCCACTTCTCATCCATATCCTCGGTGATGTGGCTGATGAGGGAGTTGCCGGTGCCGAAGAAGTCCATCTTATAGGAGTCGTCCAGAATGCGGATGACGTTCTCATCCTTGTTGTCGGAGATCATTTCGTAGTGAACGTCCTTGATATCGAAGGTCAGAAGATTGTGCAGATCTGCGTCGGTGGACATCAGCTGGAGGATCTCCATGGCTCTTTCGGCTTCCTTGCAGTACTTGCTCAAGCCGAAGAGACCGCCGTCGAGGGCCTTCTGAGTGGTGAAGTTTGCACCCTTGTAAAGCACGGGGGTGTAGCCCTTCCGGATCCATTCCGCCTTTTCTGCTGCGGTGAGCTCCTTCACGGAGGCGAAGAAGCTTTCGGCTTCGTCAGCAAGGTAGCCTGCGGCGCGGTACTTGGCTCTGGTGGCGCAGTACTCGGCGTAAGCGTAGCCGTAGTTGGAATCGGGGTTGAGCAGGGCGGAGTCCTTGTTGGCCACGTATCTGCCCTTGAGCAGGGTGTCATAGAAGATGCCGTAGGTGCCGGCCATATCCGCCTCGGGATAGTACTCGACGCCCTCGGGAGCCCAATCGCCCAGGAAGGGAGCCACGCCCTCTTCGTTTGCGGCAATCTTGGCATATGCGTCCTCAAGATCGGTCACGGAGCGGATCTTGGAAAGGTTGACACCGTACTTTTCGGCCAGAGCGGTGTTTACCAGAAGGAAGGTCTCGTTGCCCTCGATGGGACGGTTGTTGGGAATGCCGTAAATGGCGTTGTTGGTGGTAGCGGCGGAGATGAAGGAGGGATATACGTAGTCGCAGATCTTCTTAAACTTGCCCTCCAGATGCTGGGTCAGATCCATGAGAAGGCCCTGATCCACGTAGCTGTAGTAGTCGGCGGCGCTGGGAATGTAGATGATGTCCATCTGCACTTCCTTGACCTCGGCAACGTCCTTGCCCTCGGCAATGAGCTTTGCCTCCTCCTCAGCCTTCTTCTTGGCTTCCTCCTCGGCCTTCTTGGCGGCTTCACGCTGTGCGGCGTTGTAAGCCTCCTTCTCCTCGTCGCTCATTGCGGCGTAGGCGGCCTTGCGGCTCTCCTCGGCGATCTTTGCCTCCTCCTCGGCCTTCAGTGCGGCGGCCTCCTCGGCGGCAAACTTGTCGTACATTTCGTTCAGAGCAGCCTGATATTCGCCCTTGGTGAAGAAACGAAGATCGATGGCGGTCTTATACTTGGCGCGGCAGTACTCGCTGACGGCAAGCTCAACGTCAGCCAAAGCCTCGTCGGTGGTTTTTTCATCGGTGATGGCGTAGATGGTCAGAACCAGGTTCTTTCTCTGTACCTCCTCCGTTGCAACCTCTTCCTCCTTCTTCTCCTCGGTGGAGCAGGAAGTCATGCAAAGGGAAAGGAGCATAATGATCGCCAACACAAGACACATCAGTCTTTTTGTCATGAGAATGGGTCCTCCTTGAAATATCCGGCGCATACGTTGCGCCAATTACCTATATTTTACACGAAAATGCCCGTAGTGTCAAGGGAAATGCCTTCCGTCATTATATCTAAAAAGAAAGGAACAAAAGTGGCATACTTGCTTAAAATTCGTTTCTTTTGTAACGGAATTGTTTCGGATTTCTTAATCCAGATAGTCCTTGAGCTTCTTTGCGCGGCTGGGATGGCGAAGCTTGCGCAGAGCCTTGGCCTCGATCTGACGGATTCTTTCACGGGTGATGTTGAACTCCTTGCCGACCTCCTCCAGAGTGCGGCTTCTGCCGTCGTCAAAGCCGAAGCGGAGCTTCAAGACCTGCATTTCTCTGGGGGTAAGGGTGTGCAGCACCTCGTCCAGATGCTCCCGCAGCATGGTATAGCTGGCGGCCTCTGCGGGGGCGGGAGCGTCGTCGTCGGGAATAAAATCTCCCAGATGGCTGTCTTCCTCCTCGCCGATGGGGGTCTCCAGAGAAACGGGCTCCTGAGCGATCTTCATCGTCTCGCGCACCTTTTCCACGGGAATGTTCATCACCTCGGCGATCTCCTCGGCGCTGGCCTCGTGGCCCAATTCCTGCAGAAGCTGGCGGGAAACGCGCAGAACCTTGTTGATGGTCTCCACCATATGAACGGGGATACGGATGGTTCTGGCTTGATCGGCGATGGCACGGGTGATGGCCTGGCGAATCCACCAGGTGGCGTAGGTGGAGAACTTAAAGCCCTTGTTGTAGTCGAACTTCTCTACGGCCTTCATCAGACCCAGATTGCCCTCCTGAATCAGATCGAGGAAAAACATTCCTCTGCCCACGTAGCGCTTTGCGATGCTGACCACCAGACGCAGGTTTGCCTCCACGAGCTTTTGCTTTGCGGCATCCCGCTCTGCTTCGTTCTCGCCCTCGATCATCACGCGGGCAAGCTCCAATTCCTCATCTCCGGACAACAGGGGAACCTTGCCGATCTCCTTTAAGTACATTCTGACGTGATCCTCCAGAGCGAGACCCTCGCCCTGCAGCATCTGCTCCATATCCTGGCTGGTCTCCATAGCCTCGACCTCTTCCTCGGCCTTGAGCTCCTCCAGATCCGGCGCCTCCATAAAGGAGGAAATGTCCACTCCGGACGCCTCCAGCACGTCGTAGAGCTTTTCCAGCTGGTCGGACTCGTATTCTACGTCCTCCAGCATTGCCATGACCTCGGCGTTGGTCAGGCTGCCCTTGGCCTTGCCCTTTTCGATGATGGCGTCAAAGGCCTTTTTGAGCTTCATCTCGGGGGAAAGCTCTTCCTTTTCTTTGACTTCGGCACTTTTCTTTTTTGTCATATTACTGATCCTTCCTTGATTTTTGCGCTTTCAGCTGCTCCATCCACTCGGTTGAAAGAGGCTGCTGCTTCAATTCTTTTTGTTTTTTTTCGTCCTCCAGACGACTCAAAAGCTCCATTAAAACCGCGGGGGTGTTGTTTCCCAGCTCCTCCCGCTTCTTTTTCATTCCCTCCAGCTCCCCGATTTCGGCGGGGGTGAAGGCCTCGTTCAGAGCGGAAAAGGAGAAGCTCTCCGCTTCCTCGGTGGCGCGAAGGAGCGCGTCCAGCGCCCTGCGGCAGAACTCGCACCGAAAGGTGCTCGGGTCGAGCTTCGGGCGGAGCTTCTGATCCAGAAGATATTCCTCGCGGAGCAGCAGGATGCCGAGGATTGCCTCCTCCTTTGCGGCGCTGGAGGCGAATTTTGCCTTGTCCGGGTTGACGCGGTTTCCCAGTCCCTGACTTTTTCGGATCTCCCGATCCAGCTTTTCCTTTTGCTCCTTTTTGGCCTCCCCCACGGTGCGCTTGACGGTCTGCACCCGAATGATCTCCTTCGGCAGACCCGTTACCTCTGCGGCGCGGCTGATGTAAAGCTCCTGCTCCACGGGGCTCTGTACCTCGGAGAAAAGCTCAATGCAGTCCTTGATGAAGGCGTTTTTGCCGTCCATGGTGTCCAGCTCGTGACGATCACGGATCTGTGCAAAGAGATATTCGATGGCCCCGGGGGCCTCCTTCTGAAATTTTTCAAAGGCGCCCTTGCCAAAGGTACGGATGAAGTCGTCGGGGTCCTTGACGTCGTTTCCTTTGGCATCCTTGCCCGTCAAGGTCATCACCCTGACGCGCAGGCCCGCCTTCCGCAGAAGGCGAATGGCCTTGATCGTAGCTGCTCGTCCGGCTCGGTCCGAGTCGTAGCAAATGCAGACCCGATCGGTATAGCGGGCAAGGAGTCGGCACTGATCGGCCGTCAGGGCGGTGCCCAGGGATGCGATGGCCCCGCTGATCCCGTGGGCGTGCAGGGAAACCGCATCCATATTGCCCTCGCATAAGACCAATTCCTTCTCGGGACAGTTTTTGGCGACGTTCAGGCCAAAGAGCACGCGGCTTTTTTTGAAAACGGGGGTGTCGTTGGTGTTGAAATATTTGCGGTCACCGTCCTTCATCGGGGCAACCTGCCGTCCGCTGAAGGCCACCACGTTTCCCGAAACGTCGATGATGGGAAACATAGCCCTGCCGCGAAAATAGTCGAAGAGGCGACCGTTCTTCCCGATGCCTCCGAGAAAGGCCTCCTTGATTTCCTCCGGGCGATAGCCGAGGGAGGTCAGATGCCCCGTCAGAGCGTCCCAGGAGTCCGGTGCGTAGCCAAGGCCGAAGCGCTTGATGATGGGAAGGCCGAGGCCTCGCCCCACCAGATAATCAAGGCCCACCTTGCCGCCGGGGGAAAAGAGGTATTTATGCCAGAAGCGCGCCGCCTCGGCGTTCATTTCGTAAAAGCGCTTTTTGTCCACCCGCTTCTCTCCCGGAGCGGAGACGGGCATCGGCAGTCCCGCCCGATTGGCCAGAAATTCTATCGCCGCTACGTAATCGAGATTCTCCATCTGACGGACGAAGGTGATCACGTCGCCGCCTGCACCGCAACCGTAGCAGTAGTAGTGGCTGGGGTTGGAGTAAAGGGTGAAGGAGGGTGTCTTTTCATTGTGAAAGGGGCAGCAGCAGACCATATTGCTTCCCGCACGCTTCAGCGTGGCGTACTGAGAAACGATCTCCTCCAAGGGATTTCGGAAAATGACTTCCTGAATAAAGCTCTCGGGAATTCGCAAAATTCCGCCTCCTTTCTCTTTTCTTTACTCCTATATACGGCCAAAAAACGAAAATTACTTTTTTTTCGCAAAAAAACTCCCTCCTTTTTTTGTGGGAGGGAGGAAAAAGGATAAATGCGACAAGGGTCAAATTTTGAGTTTTCCACAGGCTGTTTTGGGGAAATTGGGAATAAAATGTCCCGAAACAAGGGGTTTCTCCCCAAAACCCACAGAGTTTTCCACAGGCTCTCGCCTCTTGGGTTGTGGAAAACGGGAGGAAGAAAAATTTATTTTTTGGGGCAAAAAAGGGGATTTTCCCCGTCGGTGATCACCCGTCCCGCAAGGTAAAACAAGGGGGAGGAGGGGTCGGGTGAGAGGGTCAGGCTGTGAGCGAAGAGCGCCTGATGGGCAAAGTCGGGGTCGGCGCGGTCGTGACCGTATTTGGAATCTCCCACCAAGGGGTGCCCGAGGTGCGCCAGGGTGGCGCGGATCTGGTGGGTGCGCCCCGTTTCAAGACCGATGCGAACCAGCTCCCGATCTCTTTTTTTGTCGTAAAAGACGGGCTCGATGCGGGTGATGGCCGTCAGGTGCTCCGGGCGCGGTGTGTCCGAGACGAAAACGCGGTTCTGCTTCGAATCCTTTTTTAGGTAGACCGTGACGCGCTCGGGGCCGGTCCAGCTGCCGTGGATCCATGCCAGATACTCCTTTTCCACCATCCGCTCCCGAATCAGGCGGTTCATCTCCCGTAAGGCTACGGCGTTTTTGGCACAGATCACAAGGCCGCAGGTGTTGCGGTCGATGCGATTGCACAGCGCGGGAGCAAAGGAATTTTCCTTCTCGGGACAAAATTCTCCCTTTTTATAAAGATAGGCTTTGATATGATCAATGAGGGTGCCGCTTTTCTGCCCCTCGTCGCTGTGGCAGGAGATGCCCGCGTCCTTGTGGCAGATCAGAAGATTCTCGTCCTCAAAGATCACCGTGACGCGAGGGGTCAGGCTCTTCCACGGCTCCTCTCCCTCCCCGAAAAAGTCGGGGGATAAAAAGAGCTGCACCGTGTCCTTTTCTTGCAAAAGCTGTCCGGGCTCGCAGCGCTTGCGGTTGACCTTGATCTTTTTGGTGCGGATGGCCTTATAGAGAAGGGAATGGGGCAGCCCTGTGGTCACCTTCAGGACAAATTTGTCCAGACGCTGACCCGCGTCGTTTTTTTCGACGGTATAAAGCTTCATTTCTTATAAGCCGTGACGGCGTTGATGGTCAGACCCTTTCCGGAGAAGGTAATCTCGTACTCGGTCAGGATGTTGTCTGCAGCCTCGGGAGAGGCGTGCAGGTCACGGCAGATCCCCTCGGTGCGCCATCCGCAGGCCGCGTAGTTTTCCAAGGAGGATTCGAAGAGAAGGACGTTGTCGGTCTTTTGACGGATGAAGCCCGCGTCCGCAAGGATCGTGCGGTACACCTCCAGAAAGGAGGGGGCGGTCAGGCGGCGCTTGGCGTGGCGTGCCTTGGGCCAGGGGTCGGAAAAGTTCAGATAGATCGCATCCACCTCCCCGGGGGCAAAATACTCTGCCAGAAGGGCGGCGTCCGCATTCAGAAAGCGCACGTTTTCAAGGGCGGCGGCGTGGACCTTTTCCACCGCAAGGAGCATTGCCTCGCGGCAGTACTCCACCGCCACGAAGAGGGTCTCGGGTCGGCGGCGGGCCATCTCCAGAATGAAGGCTCCCTTTCCGCAGCCGATCTCCACCTCCAGACGCCTTCCCTCACTGCCTTCTCCGAACAGGCTTCTCCAGGCGCCCCGATGCTCCGCGGGACTTGTCACGAGGATATCGGCACAGACCGCAAGGCGATCCTCGGTGTGCTTTTTCTTTCTCATTCTCATAAGGCTACGGTTCCGTTTCTTATATTTTATCACCTTGAAAAAGGCAAGGGTATTGTATCATTTTCCCCCGTGATTTGCAAGAAAAACCCGCAAAAAAGTGAAAGCGGAGGCGATCTGTGGCGATTTTTGCGAAAAATCCGTTTAAAACGAGCGAAAAAGGATCATTTTTGACTTTCTTTGACCTTGACAAAAGCGCGGATTGTGGTATAATAATAGCGAAAGGTCAAAGAAAGTCAAAGTCAAAAAAGGAGGCCGAATATGATATTGTCGCAACGGATCGCAAGACTTCTCGAGGAGATGCTGGAGGAGGCAGGAGGCGAGGTTTCCATTGTCCGAAACGAGCTGGCGGAGCGGATGGGCTGCGTTCCCAGCCAGATCAACTACGTCATCACCTCCCGCTTTACCCCCGAGCGGGGGTATCTGGTGGAGAGTCGACGGGGCGGTGGCGGCTTCGTCCGCATTCGCAAGGTTCCCATGGGGGAAAACGAGGTTCTGATGCGTTTTTATCACGCCGTGGGGACAGAAATTGATTTTGAAAGTGCCAGGCTGTTTTTGACGGAGATGATCGCCCACGGGATCCTGCTGGAGCGGGAGGCAAAGCTTTTGCTTTGCGCCCTGTCCGACCGCGCTCTCTCAGAGATTTGTCGGGACGGGCGGGATCGGGTGAGAGCCCGCATTTTACAAACGGCGATTTTGGAAATTTTGGCAGAAAGGGAGAGTGGAATATGAAACATATTTGTTCTGCTTGCGGGAAGGAAAACGCAAGCGTACACTATCACGAGACGGTGAACGGCACGGTGCGGGAATGGTATCTTTGCCCTGACTGTGCGTCGAAGGCGGGCCTCGGCTTCGGGAGCCTCGCAGAGGACTTTTTCGGAGGGATGGGATTGTTTGCCCCCGTAAAGCGGGCAGAGTCTCCCTCTCTCAGATGCCCCGTTTGCGGGATGGATCGGGCGAGCCTTCGGCAGAAGGGACGCTTCGGCTGTGCCGCCTGCTACGACACCTTTGCCGAGGGGCTGGATTTGTCTGCCTTCATCGGGAAGGGCTACGGCGGCGGTCGCCTCGGTACCCCGCAGAAAGCGGAGCCCGCCCAGAAGCCTGCGGACGCCCCTGCCGAGACGGAGAAGGACGAGATTTCCGTCCTTCGGGATCGGCTTCGCCTTGCCGTTGAGAAGGAAGACTACGAAACGGCCGCGCACCTTCGGGATGAAATCCGCGCAAAGGAGGGAAAATAATGTATTGGTATGAATCGGAGCCTCGGGGGAACGGATGCGTTTTGTCCACCCGTGTTCGCTTTGCTCGGAATTTGGAGGGGGTCCCCTTTCCCGCACGCCTTCCCGAACCGGATGCCGTAGCCCTCTTTGAGCGGGTGCGAGAGGCCTTCGGGGAATATCGCCCTATGGCGATTCCCTTCGGAGAGGCGGAGGACGTTGTGAAGAACACCTACGTGCAAACCCACCTTGCCAGTCGGGAGCTTGCCGCCAAGGGGGCGGGGAGTGGCCTTCTCCTCTCCCGGGAGGGAGACGTGGCCGTGATGGTCAACGAGGAGGACCACATCCGCCTGCAGGTGATCCGCGCGGGCCGCGACGTGGAGGGGGCCATGGCCAAGGCCAAGGAATGGATGAAAAAGGGAGAGGAGAGGCTTCCGATTGCCTATCGGGACGGCCTCGGGTATCTCACCGCTTGCCCCACCAATCTCGGCAGCGGGATGCGTCTTTCCGTGATGATCCATCTGCCCGCTCTCACGGCCTCGGGGGCCATTTCGAGCCTCGTGCGCCGCTTGGGAGATCTGGGCTTTGTGGTTCGCGGACTCTACGGAGAGGGTACGGGCTCGGGCGGAGACGTATATCAGATCTCCAATCAGGGCGGTCGGGAAAAGAGTCCCGACGAGATCGCTTCGGTCTTCTCCTCGGTGCTGGATCGGGTGGAGGAATGGGAGCGTAGTGCCGCCGAGCGCCTTCTGAAGGAGGATCGGCTCGGGTGGGAGGATCGGATCCTCCGTGCCCTCGGCACCTTAAAATATGCAAGAAAAATGAGTTATTCGGAATTTATGAAGCTGTATTCTCTCGTCCGCTTCGGCAGAGAACGGGAAATCGTCGGCACGGAGCACGTGGGCGTGCTGGATCGGGTGATGGTGGAGGTGCTCCCCGCACCCATGATCCTGCGGGATCGCACCCTGACCGACCCTGCGGATCGGGATGCGAAAAGAAGCGAGAGGATACGGGAGGCACTTTGCCGAAAGGAGTGATACGGTATGCAGGCAAATTTTTCATTTCACGCGAAAAGAGCTTTGGAAAACGCGAGCGAGGCCGCTTCTGAGCTGGGGCATCGCTACGTGGGTAGCGAGCATCTTCTTTTGGGTCTGATCCTGACCGAGGGCAGTGCCGCCGCCTCCCTTCTGGAGGAGGCGGGGGTCACCTTCGAGGCGGCACGGGAAAAGCTTTCTTCTCTGTGCGAGGTGGGAGAGCCCATCAAGAGTGCTACGGCGGAGATTACCCCTCGGGCGCAGAGGATGCTCCAGAGCGCGGTTTACGAGAGCGCCAAAAACGGAAAGGAAACGGGAACGGAGCATCTGCTCCTTGCCCTTTCCGCAGACTCCGATTCCCTCGCGGCGCGGATCCTGCACCTTTTGGGTGTGGACGTGAACGGGCTTTACAAGGCCTGTCGGGACTTCATTCGGGAGTGCCGCAATGCCGAGGGGGCCGAGAATGGCGGCGGGGAAAAGAGCGCCTCCCGCGGCAAGGACAAATACCTTTCGAAATATGGCCGCGACCTGACTCGGGATGCCAAGGAGGGCAAGCTGGATCCCGTCATCGGACGGGAAAAGGAATTGGAGCGGGTGATTCAGATCCTCTCCCGCCGCACCAAAAACAACCCCTGCCTCATCGGGG
>JAFVYT010000232.1 GCA_017508505.1 Clostridia bacterium | reverse complement strand
CTGGACTGCGTGATGACCTTCTTCGGCTCCACCGCCAACGACGCCGCCTTCAACGCCTGGCTGACGGACTCCGCGGATCAAAAAAAGCGCGGCGCAGCAGAGGGCATCAACGCCATGATGCCCCTTTTGGCCATTCTCGTGGTATTCGGCGGCTTTATGTTCTTCGACCTGAATCGGGAGGAGAGCTGGAGCCTGATTTTCTGCATCATCGGCGGCGCGGTGTGTCTGGTGGGCCTTTTGGGGGCAATCCTCCTTCGGGAGCCGCGCATTGCTCCCTCCCGCGATTCCTACCGAACCGCCCTCCTCTACGGCTTTATGCCAAAGACCGTAAAGGGGAACCCCGCCCTTTACGCCCATCTTCTGGCCTTCGTATTCTTTAACGTCGCCATTCAGATCTTTATGCCCTACCTCATTTTATACTATGAGGTGTCTTTGGGTATGACAGATTACGTTTTCATTATGGCACCGCCATCCTTCTTGCCTCCGTGTTTACCGCTCTTTGGGGAAAGGTCTACGACAAAAAGGGCTTTCGCTTCTCCGGGCTTTGGGCCGCAGGGCTTCTCTTTTTCGGCCTCGTGACCCTCGGGGCGTCACGGAGCACCGCACCCGTGTTTCTCGGGTCTCTTCTGATGATGTGCGGATACCTTGCGGGGATGGCCGTATTCGGTGCGGCCATCCGTGAGCACACCCCTCGGGGAATGGCGGGGCGCTTTCAGGGCGTGCGCATCTTCTGTCAGGTGCTCTTGCCCGGGGTCATCGGTCCCTTCATCGGAAGCACGGTTCTCAGCGGGGCCGAAAAGCGCCTCAACGACGACGGAACCCTCTCCTTCATCCCCCACGCGGGCATTTTTTGGGCGGCAGCCGCCGTTACCCTTCTGCTCCTGCCCTTTCTCCTTCGGAAGGAAAAGCGGGAGACCGTACCCCTTTACACCCCCTATGAAAAAAACGGAAGAGGAAGCTTTGACGAGTATCCCCGCCCTGCCTTCAAGCGGGATTCCTACCTTTGTCTGAACGGCGCCTGGGACTTCTCGGTGGAGAGCAAAAGAGGTCGGGAGCGACTCGGCCGCATCCGTGTGCCCTTCCCTCCCGAAAGCCGCCTGTCGGGCATCAAGCGCAGGATCCGCGAGGACGAGACCATGGTCTACCGTCGGCGCTTTTGTGTACCGGAGGGCTTCTGCAAAAAAAGAGTCCTTTTGCATTTCGGTGCCGTGGATCAGATCGCGGAGGTCTTTTTGAACAAGACCCGATTGGGAGAGCATCGCGGAGGGTATCTTCCCTTCTCCTTTGACGTAACGGACTCTCTTCTGGCGGGAGAAAACGAAATCACGGTGCGGGCACGCGACCCCCTGAGCCACGACCTGCCTTGGGGCAAGCAAACGAAAGAGCCCGGAGGGATGTGGTATACCCCCGTCAGCGGAATCTGGCAGACGGTCTGGATGGAAAGCATCCCCGAGAGCGCCATCGAAAAAATCCAAACCGAGTCAGGTCTTGATCGGGTGACCCTGCACGTTTCGGGAGGAGAGGAAAAGAAGACCCTGATCCTTTACGGCAACGGACGCGCAGAGGAATTTCACTTTACGGGGGACAGCCTGACCCTTTCCTTCCCCGAGGGACACCTCTGGACGCCGGAGGATCCCCATCTTTACCGCTACACCCTGATCTCGGGCAAGGATCGGATCGAATCCTACTTTGCCCTGCGCACCGTTTCAATCGGTGAGCGCGGTGGCGTACCGCTGATCCTGCTCAACGAAAAGCCCTACTACTTCCACGGGCTTCTGGATCAGGGATATTTCCCCGACGGGATCTTCCTTCCCGCAACCGCAGAGGGCTACCGCCGCGACATTCTGGAAATGAAGCGCTTGGGCTTCAACACCCTGCGCAAGCACATTAAGGTAGAGCCGCAAATCTTTTACTACGAGTGTGACCGCTTGGGAATGCTGGTATTTCAGGATATGGTCAACACCGGAGATTATTCCTTCCTGCGGGATACGGCCCTGCCCACCCTGGGGATCCGCAGGGGCATCCGCCACAAGGTCTCCCAAGAGGCCAAAAAAAGCTTTTTGGAAACGGCCGAGGGAATTCTCGATTTACTCTCAGTGCACCCCTGCGTAGTCTACTACACCCTGTTCAACGAGGGCTGGGGGCAATTTGACGCGGACGAGGTCTTTGCCCGACTGAAGAAACGGGAGCCGCGCCGCATCCTCGATGCCACCAGCGGTTGGTTTCGGGAAACGGAAAGCGACGTGGAAAGCGAGCACGTGTACTTCAAGCCTCTGCGCTTCAAGGAAGGAGCCAAGCGGCCGTTGGTGCTCTCGGAATTCGGCGGTTACTCCTTCCGAGTCAAGGGGCATATCTTCAATCAAAGGGACAACTACGGATATCGCAGCTTTTCCTCAGAAAAGGATTTTCGCAGAGCGCTGTGTGAGCTCTACGACAACGAGGTCATCCCCGCCATGGAAAAGGGCCTTTGTGCCACGGTGCTGACGCAGGTCAGCGACGTGGAGGACGAAACCAACGGAATGTTCACCTACGACCGTCAGGCACTGAAGGTCGACCCCGACGAGATGCAGCAGCTTGCGGTACGCTGTAAGGCACGATTCCACGCCCTTTTCGGGGAGAAATGATGAAAATCGTGCGCGGGGCTTGAAAAATCCGTGCCGATATGGTATGATGGGGCGTATTCTGAAAGAATCCTCCCCTCGAAAGGAATCCTGATATGGAGCAAAGCGAAAAGCAAAAGAGAATCTTTTCCGCAGTTCAGCCCTCCGGCAATCTCACCCTCGGCAATTACCTGGGTGCTCTGAAGAATTGGGCCGATCTGCAGGATGAATTTGAATGTATTTACTGCGTGGCAGATCTGCACGCCATCACCGTCCGTCAGGACAGCGCCGTTTTGAGAAAAAAGAGTCTGGATACCTTGGCGCTCTACCTTGCCAGCGGCATCGACCCGAAGAAGGCCGCCTTCTTCCTGCAGAGCCACGTACCCGAGCACACCCAGCTCTCCTGGGTTCTCGGCTGTAACACCATGTTCGGCGAGCTGAGCCGTATGACCCAGTTCAAGGATAAGTCTCAAAAGCACGCGGACAACATCAACGCGGGACTTTTTACCTATCCCGTTCTGATGGCGGCAGACATCCTTTTGTATCAGGCGGATCTGGTGCCCGTAGGCTCAGATCAGAAGCAGCACATCGAATTGGCACGGGACATCGCAAACCGCTTCAACGGGGCGTACTCCCCCACCTTCACGGTGCCCGAGGCCTACATCCTCAAGTCCAGTGCCAGAATTATGTCCTTGGCGGAGCCGGAGCGCAAAATGTCCAAATCCGACCCCAACGTCAACGCGTCCATCTTTATGCTGGATCGAAAAGACGACATCATCCGCAAGTTCAAGCGTGCGGTAACCGATTCCGAGGCGAGAGTGGCAGCCGATCCCGCCCGTCCCGGCATTTTCAATCTGGTTAACATCTACTCCTCCCTGACCGGAAAAACCTCCGAGGAGATCGAGCGGGAGTTCGAGGGCAAGGGCTACGGAGACTTCAAGCTCGCGGTGGGCGAGGCCTGCGCCGATGCCCTGAGCCCTCTGCAGGCAGAGTTTGACCGCCTGACCCGCGACAAGGCGTACCTGGACGGGATCCTGAAGGAGGGCACCGAAAAGGCCTCCTACATTGCCCGCAAGACCGTGCAGAAAGTATACAGAAAGGTCGACTTTTATCAGCCGCGTGGATAAGCCATGAAGTTCTACCATATGTTCGGGGGCATTGCCAGCTCCGTTGGCTTTGAGCTTGCCTCCTTGACGGTGAACGATCTGATCTACGGCTTTCTCGCCTTTCTGTTCAGCGTTCTCCTGGCCTTTGCCCTGACCCCCGTCATTCGCGTGCTTGCCTTCAAGATCGGTGCGGTAGACGTGCCGAAGGATGCAAGAAGAATGCACAAGGAGCCCATCCCCCTCATCGGCGGCTTGGGAATCTTTCTTTCCTTTTCCGTTTCCACACTCCTGTTCCTGAGCAATCTCAACATTAAAATTTTGGGATTTCTCGCAGGAATGCTTCTGATGGTGGTCATCGGCATCATCGACGACGTGCACGAGATCAGCGCCATCAAGAAGCTGATCGGTCAGATCGTCGCCGCTCTGATTCCCGTTTTGACGGGTACGAGGATCGACTCCGTGGTGATCACGGGGCAAACCTTCAACTTCCCCCTTTGGGCGAGCATCCTTTTGACGGTGATCTGGATCGCTGGAATCACCAACGCCATCAACCTCATCGACGGACTGGACGGTTTGGCCTGCGGTGTTTCCGTCATCGCATCCTTCTGTCTGGTGCTGACGGCGATCATCTGCTCCTCCTACGGGACGGTGGCGCTGCTTTCTCTGCTTCTGGCGGGGGCGTGCCTCGGATTTCTCCCCTTCAACATCCATCCCGCCAAAATGTTTATGGGTGATACGGGTGCTCTGATGTTGGGCTACGCCCTTTCCACCATCTCCGTGATGGGCGTATTTAAATTCAGTGCGCTGGTCTCCTTCGTGGTACCCTTCCTCATCGTGGGGCTCCCCGCAAGCGACACCATCACCTCCATCGTCCGCCGTCTCTTAAAGGGACAGAGCCCCTTTGCCGCAGACCGCGGACATCTCCACCACAAGCTGATCGATATGGGCTTCTCCCAGAGAGCGTCGGTGCTTATTCTGTACGCCATCTCCGCCCTTCTCGGCATCTGTGCGGTGATGTTCACCACCAATAAGGTTCACATCGCCGTGTTCATCCTGCTGATTGGTGCGGGCGTTTTGATCCTGGACTATTGCGTGCTGCGAAGCAGCAAGGGTGCAAGACTGGGAAGCGGCGTCATCGCCAACCCCGAAAAGTACGACGAGACCCACAAAAAGGAATCGGAGCCCGAGGAAGGCTCCGAGGAAAGCAAAAATGAAGAATAGCTCCGAAAGAGCATAAAAAAGGGGATGTAAAAAAAGCGCAGACCGCCTATTCCTATAAAACAAAAGGGATTCTTTGGAATAAAACGTCCGAAGAATCCCGTTTTTTTTGATAAAAACAATAAAAAAACGCATTTTTTGCTACGAACAAACTTCGCCACTCGACGTACCTTTGTACGCCTTCGGGTAACCAAAAAGCAAGGTAAACCTTGCTTTTTGCTCAGTTTGTCCGTTCTGCATCTTTT
>JAFVYT010000231.1 GCA_017508505.1 Clostridia bacterium | reverse complement strand
CAACCATCAGTATAAAAATGCCCTCGTATATCACGAAAAGGGTGCCGCCATTCTCATCGAGGAAAAGGATCTGACCCCCGAGCGCTTGGAGAAGGAGGTCTCCGCCCTTCTTTCCGACCCGGAACGTCTCCGCTCAATGCAGGAGAATATGAGAAAGCTTGCCCTTGCAGATGCCAATGAGCGCATTTGGAACGAGATCGCCGCACTTCTGAAAAAATAAGAAGTTAAAAACAAAAGGAAGGGAGTGCCTATGAGCGAGGAATTGGTCGCGTTTTCCAAAAACCGAAAAAAGAAGGCCCTGATTCGCATTGGACTTGTTGCAGCCATTGTCCTTTTGCTTTCAGGCGTGATCCTTTGGTTGCTTTTGTCAAAGTTTTTTGTGGTCAAGGCCATCCGACTGCCGGAATCAGAGTCCTATACCGAGGAGGAGATTCTGGAAAAGGTCGGTGTCCCCGCAGGAAAAGCCTTGGTCACCGTGTCGAAAAAGGACGTCATCCGCCGCATTGAGGAAAATTTTCCCTATCTTGTGGACGTCTCCGTCCGCTTCCGCCTCCCGGGAACCCTTGAGATTTCCTTCTCCGAGGACCACGGAAGACTTGCCATGACACTTGGCACCGAGACCTTTAGCATCAACGAGGAGCTGGTGGTCATCGCCAAGGAGACGGGGGAGGGGGATAAGCCGCGTATCCGTCTCTACACCGATGACGTTGCCCGCTGTGTCGTAGGAGAAAAACTGGTATTCGGCAGTGCCGACACCCTCAAAACCTTGGGGGAGATGGTGAGGATCCTGGAGGAGCGGGAAATGCTTGCGGACGTGCAATCCATCGACATTCGTGAGAAATTCAATATCAAGCTTCGGTATCTGGATCGCTTCGACCTCGTGGTGGGGGAGAAGACGGATCTGGAGTATAAATTTGCTATGGTGGAAAAGGTCGTGGAGGATCTAGGAGACGGCGTATCGGGCAGGATCGACGTGACCGATCCGGATACCGCCTACGTCAAAACCGGCGAGAATCCATAACGAAAAACAATAAAAAAACAAAAATTTAGTTTTTTTTTCAAAAAAGTCTTGCAAAATCCCCGAAATAAGATTACAATATAGTTTAAGAATAGAAAACTCTGCGTTTGAGCGGAATGAGAAATAGAATTGTACGAGGAGGAAATCCAAAATGTCTTACGAAATGGATGCAAACTACGAAAGCGTAGTGAATATTAAGGTCGTCGGTGTCGGCGGTGGCGGAAACAATACCGTGAAGCGTATGATCGCTTCCAACGTCCGTGGCGTTGATTTTATTGCTCTGAACACCGATCAGATGACCCTTGCCAGCACTCAGGCACCCAAGCAGATTGCCATTGGTGAAAGAACCACCAAGGGCAAGGGAGCAGGTGCAAATCCTGCCATCGGCAAGCAGGCCGCTGAGGAGTCCACTGAGGAGATCACCGAGGCGCTCAAGGGCGGCGATATGGTGTTCATCACCGCCGGTATGGGCGGTGGCACCGGTACCGGCGCAGCCCCCGTAGTGGCTAAGATCGCAAAGGAGATGGGCATCCTAACCATCGGTATCGTCACCAAGCCCTTCGCCTTTGAGGGCAAGAGAAGAATGGATCAGGCTGAGGAGGGCATCAAGGTTCTTTCCGAGTACGTTGACTCCCTTGTCGTGATCCCCAACGAAAGATTGAAGATGGTTTCCGAGAAGAAGATCACCCTTCTCAATGCATTCGAGATCGCTGACTCCGTTCTCGCAAACGGCGTACAATCCATTTCTGAGCTGATCAACGTTCCCGGCATCGTAAACCTCGACTTTGCCGACGTTACCACCGTTATGAAGGACGCAGGCCTGGCACATATGGGTGTCGGCACCGCCAAGGGTCAGGGCAAGGCAGAGACTGCTGCCAAGCTTGCCATTCAGAGCCCCCTTCTGGAGACCAGCATTGCAGGCGCCCGCGGTATCATCATCAACATCACCGGCTCCTCCGACATCGGCTTTGAAGAGGTTGAGATCGCTTCCACGATGATTCGTGAGCAGGCTCATCCCGATGCCAACATCATTTGGGGTGCCGCCTTTGATGAAAGCCTCGAGGACGAGATCAAGGTTACCGTGGTTGCAACCGACTTCGGTGCCAAGGTTGAGACTGCAAAGGCTGAGGTCAGACGTACCTCTGTGGAGGACGATCTGGGCATCATCACCGACCGCAAGACTCCCGTTACCGTGGAGAAGAAGCCTGAGATCGCAGACCTTGTGAAGGACGTGGGAGATCTCGATGCGCTCATCGGCATTCTGGAGGAAAGCCGCAAGAAGACCTACTTCGAGGACTGATTTGAGCTTTCGAAAAGAGCAGGATTCGTTCCTGCTCTTTTTTTGTGAAACTCTTGTGAATTTCATTGCTTTTTCAGAGAAAAACTGATACAATATCATAAATTGTTCGGTGGAAAGGAGAAACGGAATATGAAGGAGAAATGGTGCGCATTTCGCGACCGCTTCGGCGCGTATCTTTCCCCTGTTGTTTTCTTTGTTGCGCTGTTCTTTCTGGACTTCTCCTTTCGTTTTTTGCACAGCGGAGCAGGGAGCTCGAGCCCCTTTTATTGGGTTCCGAACCTTTTCACCTCGGCATGGTCTCTTATTTTCTGTGCCGTGGTGCTCCTGATCCCCGGCCTTGCCAAAAGGATCGTGATGGGGGTCATCCTCCTTGCCTTTGGAATTCTGACCTTCGTCCACGCCATACTGTATCACGTGGCAGGCTCCTTTCTGGCCTTTTCCGACCTCGCCTTTGCGGAGGACGGTGCAGCCTTCGTCAGCGTTCAGTACCTGACCTTCTCATGGCTTGTGTACGTTGCGATCCTCTTCTCTCTTGCTCTCGGGTGCCTTGCCATTTTCCTTGCTCCGAAGAAAACCCATTATCATTGGAGTCTCTTTGTGCTCGTCGTCGCACTTTTTATTCCCTCTGTGGTTGGGATCGTCATTGCCCACAATGCCAACCACCGTACCGGAACCGAAGGAAGGTTTGAGTGGACCGACGTGTACACCCCCGGCTCCCGCTATGCCTATTATACGGAGTTTACCGATCCTAACGAGGCGATGATGATTTGCGGCAACTACCAGTACCTCTTCCGCAGTCTCACGTTGAGCATCAACGATTTACTGAATCTCGGTGCGATGAGAGGTGCTTTGGACGATTACTATGCGCAAAAGAGCCATGAGCGGATCGAAAACCGAATGACCGGTGCCGTGGAAGGGCAGAACGCCGTTGCCATCCTTTTGGAATCCATCGACTCCTGGATGATCACCGAGGATTTTATGCCGAACCTCTACGCCCTAAAGCAAAAGAGCGTGGACTTTCAAAATCACTACACCCCTCTCTTTTTGAGCGCAGGCACCTTCAATACGGAGTTTGCCTTTAACATCGGCTATTATCTCCCCGTGACCGGTACCAGTGCCCGCACCTACGCCACCAACGTCTATCCCAATTCACTGCCGAATCTTTTTCGCGAGAAGGGCTACGCTGCCAATTCCTATCACACCCTTTCGGGAAAATACTACAACCGTCAGGTCGTTCACGTGCAGTGGGGATACGAGGCCTACAACGGCTACGACGAAATGGCCCTGACCGGGCGTCAGACCCGTGATACCACCCTTCTTGGGGGCTATAAGAAGATGACGGATCACGACAAGCCCTACTTCAATTACATCATCACCTATTCCGGACACGGCCCCTACACCGAGGCTCGCGCCTCCATCTCGGGACCTCACTTGGGAGATGCCAAGGTCCTGGCAGAGATGAGTGGGATCCGTACGGACAACGAGGACACCCGGAACCAGTTCGTCCGTGCCATTGCCCATGCGCAGGAGACCGATGCCTTCATCGGCGGTCTGATCCAAAAAATGACTGAGGACGGCTCCATTCACAATACCACGCTCATCCTCTTTGCCGACCATTACAGCAAGTATCTGACGGATACAGAGTTCGTGATGGACTTAAAGGGAGTCGAGGACGAGTATCACCTTTGCAACACACCCTTCTTTATTTATAGCGAAAAGCTTGCGCCCGAGAAGGTGGAAAAGGTCACATCCTCCGTGGATATTCTTCCTACCGTGGCCAACCTCTTCCATTTGAATTATGATCCCGCCTACCTTGCGGGCAACGATGCCTTCGGGGACGGCGGCGGCTTTGTGTGCTTCAAGGATTATGCTTGGATCGATTCGGATATGATGTGGACTCCCGACTACCAGGGAGAACAGACCGAGGCCATCCGCAGGCGCACCGCCGAGGTTCGTGCTCTTTTGACCTCCTCGTGGAATACGGTAAAAACCAATTATTTTGCCTATCAAAAATAGAAGGAAGCTCGCCTTCAGCGAGCTTCCTTTTTTATCATATATTCCTCGGACGTGATAGAATAGGTCAGGATTCGTTGCTTTTTCCCGCGCTTGTAAAAGGATTCCTTCTTTCGGGTGTCCTCCCAAAAGCCCATCCGTTTCAGCACCTTTTGGCTGGCCTCGTTGTCCTCCATAAAGCGCGCGCAGACGCTTTTCAGGCCCAAAATTTCAAAGCCGTATTGCAATACCCTCCCGAGTGCCTCGGGAGCGAGCCCTCTTCGGTGATAGAGGGGAGACAGAACGTATCCTACCTCTGCGCAGCGCTTCGATTCGTAGATCTCCGTAAAGCCGCAGGTGCCGATCATTTTTCCGCTTTCCTTCTCCACCAAGGCCCAATCAAAGAAGGCCGCGTCCCGATATGCCTTCTGTAAATAAGCAATGTGCGCGCGGGTAAAGGCACGGGATGTGTGTGGCTCCCAAAGCAGATATTTGCTCGTTTCGGGATCTCGGGAATACTCGTACATATCCTCTTCGTCCTCGGGAAGGATCTTTCGCAGGATTAAGCGCTCTGTTTCCAGAGTCGGGATCGTGCGAAAGCTTTTGCGGATCGGCCCGGAAAATAAGGCCCGCATCAAAGAAGGGTAAAGCTACCGAATTTGTCGGAGCGGTGGAAGTCAACCACGTCTCTCTGCAGGGGCGCCCAGGAGAGATAATGGGGGCTCGGGGTCAGATCGCCGCACTTGAAGGCATTTCCCGTAAAGGTGTAGCCTGCCTTGAAGTCGATCTTTCCGTATACTGCCTCGATGGTCTCGATGGGGATAAAGAGGGTCACGGTCCAGACGCCGTCTCCGATCTCCGCCTTCACCTCAGGCATATGAGGCGTGCGAAGCTCCACTCTGTCGTGTCGGTCGGGGCCGATGCCAAACAGATAGCTTCCGATGGCGTTCATTTCAAAGTTGATGTAGGAGCGGCTCTTCTCGGGAGCAAAGTTTAAGAAGATCTCAAGACAGCTATCCTCACAGACCTCTTCCCAATGATTCTTGTGCTCGGTACGGGGGTTGGATTCAAAGGAACGCAAACGGAATAAAAAGCCCTTTCCTTCCACAAAAACACCGCAAAAACGGGAGTCGGGGGTGTAGGTGGAGCCCCAAGGAACGTCGGCGATGCGCTCCTCTCGGGCCGTATTCAGAAGGGAAGCGTCTCCGCGAATTATTTTGTAGTTCATATTTTCCTCCTAAAATATCATTGTACCCATTATAATTGCCTTTATATCTTTTTGCAAGGAAAAATTGGAAAAACTATGGAAATTGTGCGCCGTATCGTGTATAATAATATATCTGGTATAAGGAGAGGTTTATTTTGCTGGGATACGTCAAATGCAGTGAGGGAGAGCTTCGGGTCAAGCACCACCGTCTTTACGGGGCCGCCTATTGCGGCTTGTGCCATTCCGTCCGTGTGATCGGTGCCCGAGCCTTGCTTCCTTTTTTCAGCTACGACTTTGTTTTTCTCGCTCTTTGCCGCCAGCTTGTGACGGGGGAGGAGATGAGCCTTGAGAGGGACCATTGCCTTTTGCATCCCTTCCGTAAAAACAAAATGCGCCTTTCTCATAACAGGAGTCTGGAGCACGCAGCTGCCGTCACCCTTTTTCTGACAATGGAGAAGATGCAGGACGACCTTTTGGATGGGGACAGCCCCTTTTTCCGTCGTCTTGTTCTGCGGCTCTATCTGCCCCTCCTGCGCCGCTCCTCTCGCCGCTTTCTTCGAAAGCACCCGGATTACGAGGATCTCCTGCACCAAATGGCAGCCTCTCTTCGAGAGGGAAGAGCGTTGGAACAAAAGGGGGCAAGCCTTGACGAGATGTGCGGCAATTTCGGAGCGTGTCTCAAGGAGGCCTTTTCCTACGGCACCACAGGGAACGAGGCGCGTTTCCTTTCCGCTCTGGGGGATCATCTGGGAAGGTATCTATACACGCTTGATGCCCTGGACGACCGGGAAAAGGATTTAAAAAGCGGTGCCTTCAATCCCATCCTGAAGGAGCATAAGCTTCCGGACGAGGAAACCCTTTACCGTCTGGATCAGGTTTTATCCTTCCTCGTGGATGAAATGAAGAAGGTGCTCGATCTGGTGGACGGAGACGAAGCGCTTCTTGCCCTTTGCGAAAATATTGTCTGCCTCGGCCTGCCTGCGGCAGAAAAGAAAATAATGAAACCCAACCGGGAGATGAACAATGAGAGATCCTTATAAGGTTCTGGGGGTATCCCCTCAGGCAACTGACGACGAAATCAAAAAAGCCTATCGGGAATTGGCAAAGAAATACCACCCCGACAACTACGCCAACACGGAGTTTGCGGACATTGCAGGGGAGAAAATGAAGGAGATCAACGAGGCCTACGATCAGGTTCTCCAAGAGCGTGCAGGGGGGAATACCCACTCCTCCTCCGCGGGCTCCCACGGTGCCGCTCCGCGAAACGAGCGGGTGCGCAGCCTGATCTCCTCCGGTCGCCTCGGTGAGGCAGAGGCCATTTTGGACGGGGAGTCCCTGCGAGATGCGGAATGGCATTACCTCAAGGGGCTCTGCGCGATGTATCGCCGCAACTATAACGACGCGGCCTTCCACTTCCAGTCCGCCCATACCGCCGAGCCCTCCAATTCCGAGTATGCCTCGATGTACCGCCGTTTTCAGGGAGCACAGCAAAACTATGGCTCCTATCATCCCAACGGAACCTATCGGGAGTGTAACACTTGCGACATCTGCTCCAATTTGATCTGTCTGGACTGTATGTGCGAGTGCTGCGGCGGCGACCTGATCTCCTGCTGCTGATATGAAGGATACGAAACGCCTCAGCATCTCCGCCTTGATGGCGGCGATGTGCGTGGCTGTGATGAGCCTCGGGAGCATCGTAGAGACCATGGACTTTTCTCTTTCCATTCTGGCAGGGCTGATCGTGATGATCCTTGCCTCGGAATACGGAAATAAAACCGCCCTTTCGGTCTTTGCGGTTGCGGGTCTTTTGTCTATGCTTCTACCCGTTAAAAGTCCCGCCGTATGCTTTCTTGCCTTTTTCGGCTGGTATCCCGTGGCGCAAAAGCGCCTGAATATGCTGAAAAGCCTTCTCTCGCGCTTTGTGAAAACGCTTCTTTTCAATCTGTCCTTTGGCCTCGTCCTGTTGCTTTCCGCACTTCTCACGGGGACGGCGGAGGCGCTTTGGATGTATGCGACCCTCGCGGTTCTGGGAAACGTCTGCTTCGTTCTGTACGATATTCTGCTGGACCGCTTTCTGATCTGGTATCTGTTAAAGCTACGCAACCGACTTCGCTTTTAAAAGGAGCCTTGCTATGGAGAAAAAGTTTTGTGCTCTCGCCATGACCCAAACCAATCCCGATTGGGACGTGGCCACAGATCGTCTTACGCCCTTGTACACCAGGGACAACGATGCCCGCAGCCCCTTCTTTCGGGACTATACCCGCATCATCCATTCCTCGGGCTTTCGCAGGCTCAAGCATAAAACGCAGGTGTTCTTTTCCCCTCAGAGCGACCATATTTGCACTCGCATTGAGCACGTGCTCCACGTGGAGTCCATCGCCAGCGCCATTTCCGATTCTCTCGGGTTGAATTCGGAGCTTGTCCGTACCATTGCCGTCGGCCACGATCTCGGTCACTCTCCCTTCGGACATAAGGGAGAGCGCGTCTTGAACGACATCTCCAAAAACGTTTTGGGGGAGCCCTTCTGGCACGAGAAGAACAGCCTCTATTTTGTAGATAAGATTGAGCTTTTGGAGGACGATCGCCGCCAGAGGCAAAATCTGAATCTGACCTACGCCGTGCGGGACGGGCTGATCTGTCATTGCGGCGAAGCAACAGAAAACCACCTCTATCCCCGAAGGGATGCCATCGATCTGGAGACCATCGCCGAGGCGGGCAGGGTCAATCCCTTCACCTACGAGGGATGTGTGGTCAAAATGGCTGACCGTATTTCCTACATCGGCCGTGACATCGAGGATGCCCTTGCATTGGGCGTTCTTTCAAGTGAGAATATGGAGGAGTTGGAGGACCTCGTCTGCGAGTATGCGGGGGACAAGATCAACAATACCATCATCATCAACTACCTCATCAACGATCTTTGCCTTTCCTCGGACCCGGGTTCCGGAATCTGCTTTTCTCCTCGCACCAATGAGTTCATCAAGCTCCTCGGGGATTTTAACCTTCGCTATATTTATCGGGCTCCTCGGGTTGCCCGTGCGGAAAAGTTCTTTGAGATCGTCATCCGTGAGATCTTCCGTCTTTTGTTTGATTGCTTCGACAGCTTGGATACGCTCGAGCGTTTGGACGAGCTTCGTGGCATCTATCCCAAGGTGACCAATTCCTTTATGGAGTGGCTTCGCAGCTATTGGACCCTCATCCGTGACCCCATCCATCAAAATCCCGCTATCTTCGACATCACCGACGAGAAGGATTATGCCAAGGCGGTGATCTCCTATATTGCGGGAATGAGCGATCGCTATGCGATGGAATGCTTTAACGAGATCATCAGCTTTTGAGAGTATTATGAAAGTATTGACCTTTTGTCTCGGTGCCCTTCGCACCAATACCTATTTTTGCTTTGATGAAAGCGGCTCCTGCGCCGTCATTGACCCCGGTATGGATGGGGAAGGGATTTTGGAAAAGCTCCGTCAAAAGGGGCTGACTCCTACCCACATCCTTTTGACCCACGGACACTTTGACCACTCTCAGGGGGTCAAATATTTGGCCGAGCAGACGGGGGCCGAGATTCTCGTTCACTCCGCCGATGCCGAGATGCTTTCCCATCCGGGATATAGCTCCGCCGTGTTCTATTATCGAGGAGATACCTCCTTTTATCCCAAGGTAAAGCCCACCCGTCTTTTGGAGGACGGGGAGGTGATCGAGATTGGCACGATGCGCTTTCGCGTGCTTCATACCCCGGGTCATACCCCCGGCTCCGTTTGCTTTGCCTCGGAGGGCTACCTTTTTTGCGGAGATACGGTCTTTGCCTACGGCTACGGACGGTACGATCTTTGGGGAGGGGATAAGACGGCCCTTTCCGCCTCTCTTGCCCGTGTTGCCGCCCTTGAGGGAGACTGTAAGCTTTGCCCGGGGCACGGCAACACCGCGACCCTCTCCCGCGTGCGGGAGAGAATCGCAGCCTACGCGGCGGAATTAAAATAATTTGATACGAAAGGAACCGCGATGAAAAAGCTTTTTTGCTCTTTGCTTGTCTGTTTTCTTCTGGCTTCCTTTCTGACCTCTTGTATGTCCGTTTCTCCCGAAAGGACGGACAGCTCGGAGCCTGTCGGAAAGGAGCTCTCCTCCGAGGGCGCTCCCGTCACTCTGCCCGAGACGGCGCCTCCCACTGAGACGCATCCCTCTCCTCCCGAAACGATCCCTCAGACCCCTCCGGAAACGGAGGAACCCGAGCCTGATACCGAGGAGCCGCAGGACCCGAACCACGTTCATTCCTTTTATCTCAATTGGGAAAAGCCCTCTACCTGCATCGCTATGGGGATACGGGAGAACCGCTGTGAATGCGGTCAGGTCTTAAACGAGTACCTTCCCACCGTTCCTCACACGCCCTCCGAGGCCACCTGTACCTCTCCCTCCCGTTGTGACGGCTGCGGTCAAGTCTTTGCGGAGGCCTTGGGTCACGCGGTGATCGATGGCGTCTGCGTCCGTTGCAACGCCCGCCTTTCCGCCCCAATCGTGGTTCTGGACTGTCAGCTTTCCTTTGACGAAAGTCAAGGGATCCTCCTTTCCAAGCTCGGTACTCCCAGCGCTGTGATCAGGGAAGGGAGCTTCACCTCTTACGTCTATGCCTCTGACCTTGCCCGCCTTACCGTGATCCAAACGGATGCCGTGGGGTTGTGGGGTGTTTTTACCATGGATCCCTCGGCATCCTTTTATATCGACGGCTCCCGCATCACCGCCGCCTCCTTTTCGGGCTTTCGCGACGTTAATTCCGATGCGTATTATAAGGACGCAGGCTCCTGCCGCATCTTTGGCTTTCGGGATATCCTTGCAGGGGGCGATTATTATGCCCTTTGGATGCGCTATTCCGAGTGTCGCTACGACTATATGGATGACGCGGGCATCTACTCCAATTACGCCGGACAGAACCTTCTGTCCTTTTACTACGTCAACGCGCTTCGGGTCAAAAGGGGTCTGAGCCCCTTGAATTGGTCCGACACCGCGAGGGAGGTGGCGGAGGAGTATTCCGCTTATATGATCGAGAAGGACTTTTTCGATCACGATGGCTCCTACGGGGACCGCCTGAACAAAAAGGGGGTTTTTTGGAGCTGGGCAGGAGAGAATATCTCCGTCGGGTACTTTAACGCCTTCTTTGTCTGCGACGCCTATTTTAATTCTGCAGGGCATCGGGAAAATATCCTATCGGAGAACTTTACTCACGTGGGGATCGGCTTTGTCAGAAGAGAGGATCCCTTGAGCGTGTACGGAGCGCAGATTTTTTATTCCTTACCTTAAAAAGAGAGAAGCGAATCACTTGCTTCTCTCTTTTTTTTATTTTTCGATGATCTTGATGTCCTTAGGCTGAATGGACGATTCCAGATACACGATCTCCTTGATCTGGGCGATCTGCCCGGGGGTCAGCCCCTCGGATTCCACTACGATGTTGGCATTTCCGTCAGAAATGATGGCCACGCACTCCTCAAAGCCCTTGGCCTTCACAAGGTTTTCGATGTCGATTTCCCAGCTGGTCTCGTTGGCGATGCGCTCCATTTCCGAGAAGGCCTCGGTCTTTGCTACCTCGCTTGCTCCCTCGTCCTCGGTAATGCCCACGAGCACCTCAAGAGCCTCGCCTCTTGCCCGCTCGCGGTCGATGATGGCGCTGGTGAAGTAATCCTCCACCACCAGCACCTCGCCTGCCTCTTCCTCGGGGTTTTCCGCCACGGGGGTTTCTGCGGCACCGTAGCGGATGTTCAGATAACCGGCCACCGCTACGATGACAAGACATCCTGCAATGATGGCGTTTTTGGCGTTGATCCCCTTCCAGGGGAAGGGCTTTACCTTCTCCCGCAGCTTTTCCATCCATTTTCCCACCACGGGGAACGCGGGTCGCTCCTCCGTTTCCTCCTGCGGGACCAAAGCCGTTTCCTCCGAGGTCCATTCTTCCTCTTCTTCGTTGATTTCGATGGTCTTGAGCTGATTCATCTGTGCCTCCTTATTCGCTTACAAAGATTTGGTTTTCGTTCAAGTTCAAGGTGCTTGCCACCAGCCCGATGATCCGCCTTTGCACTGCGGGGTCAGCGGCACCCCGACACACCACACTCACCCCCCGCACGGAAGGGTAGAGGGTTTCGGTCAAAATGGGAAGGGATGCCCCGTCCTTTTCCTGCATCATCAGGAATACCTCGCTGGAGCTTCGCTCTCCCGATTGGCTTTTGGAGGTTTCGCTGGCGTAGCGATAGCGGATTCCGCTCTCCAGAGTCACCATTACGTTCACCTCGCTGACTCCCTCCATCTCCTCCAGAATCGCGGCCAAGTGCTCCTGCAGACGCTCGGTGTACACTGCCTCGTCAAAAAACTCGCTCTCGTCGGCTTCATCGGTCTTTTCATCCAATTTATATTCAGAAATCAAGAGAAAGATGATACCCAGGACAAAACAAATAGACAAAATTGCAATTTTTTTCGGATCCAACGCCATTTTTGCTTGCTTCATTCTTTCGCTTCCTCCTCAAAGCTTGCGGGCAATTCAAAATTCT
>JAFVYT010000230.1 GCA_017508505.1 Clostridia bacterium | reverse complement strand
TTTTACAGCTCCTTTTAAGGGGATAGGAAAAAAAGATGCAGAACGGACAAACTGAGCAAAAAGCAAGGTAACCCTTGCTTTTTGGTTACCCGAAGGCGTACAAAGGTACGTCGAGTGGCGAAGTTTGTTCGTAGCAAAAAAATGCGTTTTTTTATTATTTTTATCAAAAACGGGATTCTTCGGACGTTTTATTCCAAAGAATCCCTTTTGTTTTATAGGAATAGGCGGTCTGCGCTTTTTTTGCATCCCCTTTTTATGCACGGGAATCCAAACGTGCACCTCCCTTCTTGCGGTTTGGTTCTATGACCATACGGAAGGAAAGCGGGGACGGTTTTGGGAGCAAGGCGCTTGAAAGAGGGGGGTTACTTCTTTCTCTTTTCCGAGAGGCGGAGTGCCCTGGTGGAATTCAGAACGGCAATCAAGCAGATTCCCACGTCCGCGAAGACCGCAAGGAAGGCGGGAACGCTTTCCTCTCCCCAAAAGATGTTGGGAATCAGAACGGTCAGCTTAATGCCGACGGAGAGAATCACGTTTTGCCATACGATGGAAAGTGTCTTTTTTGCGACCAAAAGGGCGGTGACGAGCTTTGAGGGGCGGTCGTCGATGAGCACGATGTCTGCTGCCTCAACGGCGGCGTCGGCCCCGATGCCACCCATGGCGATTCCAAGATCCGCTCTGGCGAGGGTCGGGGTATCGTTGATGCCGTCACCCACAAAAGCAACTTGCCCCTTCAAAGTCTCTCGGGAGAGCGCGTCCAAGGTCGCAAGCTTTTCTTCAGGAAGCAGCTTTCCTCTTGAATGGTCGATGCCGAGAGCGTTTGCTACGGAGCTTGCAGTCTCCTCTTCGTCTCCGGAGAGGAGCCAGATCTTGTCGACGCCGAGTGTGTGGAGCGCGTCTACGGTCTCTTTTGCATCCTCTCGAATCTCGTCGGAAATTACGATGTGACCGAGGTACTCGGTTCGACTCGCTACGTGGACAACGGTACCGACGTGGTGACACCTGGCGCAGGGGTGTACCTCGATTTTAGCCTGTTGCATCAGCTTCTCATTTCCCACGTAATAGAGGATACCGTCGACCTCGGCTTCTACGCCCTCCCCGGGGTGCTCCCGGATTTTTCCGATGCGAGAGGGGTCGATCTCGCCACGAAAGGCAGCCTTGAGGGAATGAGAAATGGGATGATTGGAGTAGTGCTCACAGGTGGTGGCAAGCTCTAAAAGTGCCTCGTCCTGCATCATTTCGGGGTGTATGGCCGTTACCTGAAAGACGCCCTTGGTCAGGGTGCCCGTTTTGTCAAAAGCAACGGAGCGTATTTTGGCAAGCTTCTCCAGGCTATCTGCACCCTTGATCAGGATGCCGTGACTGCCCGCGCAGCCAATCCCTCCGAAGAAGGTTAAGGGGACGGAGATTACCAATGCGCAGGGGCAGGAGATGACAAGGCACACCACAGCCTTTTTCATCCATACCGCAAGGCTTGCCCCCAAGAGTGGCGGGATCAGGGCAAGGCAAAGAGCAAGGATGACGACCACGGGGGTGTAGAAGCGGGCAAATCGGGTGATGAAGCGCTCCGCCTTGGACTTGCCCTCTCCTGCATCCTCAATAAGGGAAAGGATCCGCGCTACGGTGCTTTCGGCGTAGACCTTATCCGTGCGGATCACAAGGGGCGTATTCATATTGATGTAGCCGCTTTTTACCGTGTCGCCTACCGATACCTCCCTCGGAACGCTCTCGCCGGTGAGTGCGCCTGTGTCAAGAAAACCCGAACCCTCCAAAACGGTGCCGTCCAGCGGGACTTTTTCTCCGGGCTTGACCAGAATCATACTCCCCACGGGAACGGATTCGGGGGATACGGTCTCTACCTTCCCGTCCTGCAAAAGACTTGCGCTGTCAGGGCGGATGTTCATCAGCTCTGCAATGCTCCTGCGACTGCGGGAAACGGCAAGCTCCTGAAAAAACTCGCCGATGGTATACAGCACCATCACCATCACGCCCTCCTCGGCCTCACCGATGGCAAAAGCGCCGAAGGTGGCAAGAGACATCAAAAAGTTTTCGTCAAAAAAGCTTCCGCGAAAGCACCCCAAAACCGCTTTTTTCACGACCCCGAGACCTGAAAACAGATACGCGGGCAAAAAGGCCAGAAGGGGCAGAAGAGGGTGCCCCTCCAAAAGACCGCATTTCTCTGCGACCATTGCGGAAACGAAAAGGGCCACGGAAACGATAATTCGGATCAGTCCTCGTTTTTGATTTCGATCCATTTGATGGCTGACACTCCGAAAGCAAACGTCCGGCTCGATTTTGCGGCAGGCCTCCTCCACCTTGCAAAAGACGGCATCGAAGTCTCGATCCTCGGCCTCCAGAGTCAGCCTTTGGGAGACGAAGTTGACGTTGACAAAGAGGACTCCCGGGACAAGCCGAGCTGCCTCCTCCATTTTCATTGCGCAATGGGCGCAATCCAGATTTTCAATTTGATATTGCTTTCTCATTCCTTTATATGCTCCAATCCGATCTCAAGAATGTGTTGAATATGCTCGTCTGCGAGGGAGTAAAAGAGAGTCTTTCCCTCTCGACGGTACTGCACCAGCTGAGCACTCTTCAGAAGCTTGAGCTGATGGGACACGGCCGAGGGGGTCATATCCATCAAGGCCGCCAAATCTCCAACGGAAAGCGGCCCCCCGTGCAGGAGGAACAGGATCCCGAGGCGGGTCTGATCTCCAAAGATCTTAAAGAAGCTACTGAGCGGCAGAGAAATCTTTTTCTCGGGCAGAGCAGTCTTTCTCTCTACTGCCTCCTTTTCGGTCAGGAAGGAAAAGGGCGTGATGACTGTGGAATCACTCATTCATTGCAAACCTCCTCATATGAACGTTTGTTCAAATGATATTATATGCAAATGAGAGAAAATGTCAAGGGGTACGGGTTCAACGGAAAAAATAACGCTTCGTCCCGAGGGAACGAAGCGTTATTTTTTTATATCCCTGCAAAGAAGTGCCGCACCAGAATACAAAAAACGTCCCAATAGCCGAGAGCCTCAACGCTGTCCTCTGCTAAGAGGGGCATCTCCCGGATGACCTGCCCGTCCTTCTTATACAGAATTTTCCCAAGGCTCTGTCCCTTTTCCACGGGAGCTTGTACCTCTGAGGCGAGCTGAATTTCCGGAACGAGCCCGACGGATTGATTCTTTGGCAGGAGAAAGCCTTCCTTCGGTATCGAAACACCGACCCTTTCCTTGACTCCCCCCCATACCTTTACAGGCTCGGGGGAGATGTCCTCGGGAGAATAGTAGGCGTAGTTCGCAAAGCCGTGATCCAGAAGGGTCTTTGCCGATTGGAAGCGATCCTGACTGGATTCTCCGGCCAGCACAACGGCGCAGAGCTTCAGACCGTTTCGCTCCGCAGAGGCGGAGATGCAATATTTTGCCTTGGCGGTGGAGCCGGTCTTGAGTCCCGTGGCCCCGGGATAAAAGCGCACGAGCTTGTTGGTGTTGGAAAGGCCGAAGGCGCCGCCGCGGATGGAGTCGATCCAAATGGTGCTCCAATCATAGATCTTTTCGTGCCTCAGAAGGGCCGCAGACATGGTGGCCACGTCCCGTGCGGTGGAAAGTCCCGTTTCCACGTCATCCAGCCCCGTGGGGTTATAAAAGACGGTATCGTGCATCCCGAGGGCGCGGGCGCGCTCGTTCATAGCCGCTACAAAGCCCTCTACACTCCCGGAGATCAGCTCGGCCAAGGCGACGGCACCGTCATTGGCGCTGGCGACGAAGACCGCCTTTAAAACCTCCTCCAGGGTGATGCTTTCTCCGGGCTCCAGATACACCTGGCTTCCACCCATAGAGGCCGCAAGCTCACTGATGGGGACCTGATCCTCAAGGTGTACGGTTCCTGCCTCCAAGGCCTCCATCACAAGCAGAAGCGTCATAATTTTCGTGACGCTGGCAATGGGGAGACGCTCGTCGGCGTTGGCCTCGTAGAGAACCTGTCCGGTGGTCTGCTCAATGAGAATGGCACTGCGGCAGGGGAGTGCAAGCTTTGCCGTGCTCTCTGCCGCCTCGGTCTGCGCCGTGACAGCGTAGGCCGAGGGGACCGTAGACCCGAATCCCAAAAGAATGGATAAAAGAAAAGCAAAAATCCGTTTCATCGTCAAATCCTCCTATCCCTACTGTATGCGATGGAAAACGGCGATAGAACAAAATGAATAAAATGCAAATTAATTGTATATTTATACCGCTGTATAAGAGATCGAAAAATAAAAAACAATAGAAAAAAAGATTACTTCCTTTGTAATATCGGCACCAAAAAGAAACGGGGAGGGGAGCGGAGTTTGGAGAAAATGCGAGAAAGTGAAAAAATATGCAAAGAATGCTTGACGAAAAGGGAAAAGAAGTGTATTATGATAATAGCAAAATAAAGCACTACATAAGGAGAAATGAAAATGAAGAAACTATTTGCACTGTTTCTCGCCGTTTTGATGGTCTGCACCATGCTTCTTGGTATGACCTCCTGCAAGGCGGAAGAGAAGAAGGAGACCGTTGAAGAGACGAAGGAAGAGAAGCTCGTCACCGTGAAGGAAGGCAAGCTGATCATGGCCACTAACGCATACTTCCCCCCCTACGAGTATCACGAGGGTGACAAGATCGTTGGTATCGACGTTGAGATCGCAGAGAAGATCGCAAGAAAGCTCGGTCTTGAGCTTGAGATTCAGGACATTGCGTTCGACTCCATCATCACCGCTGTGGACGAAGGCTCTGCTGACTTCGGTCTGGCCGGTATGACCGTGACCCCCGATAGACTCGAGGACGTTGACTTCTCCATCTCCTACGCCAGCGGCGTTCAGTCCGTCATCGTGAAGGAAGGCTCCGCCATCACCAAGGTTGAGGATCTTTCCGCCGAGGGTGCTACCTATAAGATCGGCGTTCAGCTCGGTACCACCGGCGACGCTTATGCCAGCGAAGATTTCGAGGGCCGCGTGACCGCTTACCCCAACGGCAACGAGGCTGTTACCGCTCTGCTTCAGGGCGACATTGACTGCGTGATCATCGACAACGAGCCCGCAAAGGCTTACGTTGCAAACAACACCGGTTTGAAGATCCTTGATACCTCTTATGCTGACGAGGACTACGCAGCCTGCATCAAGAAGGGCAACGATAAGCTCCGCGAAGCCATCGATGAAGCCATCGAAGAGCTGATTGCAGACGGCACCATTGATGCCATTATCGCAAAGTACATTAAGTAAGCGCTTTTTGAAACAAGATTTTGAGCAGGAGTGAAGCATCATTCCTGCTTAAAATTTGTTATTGGAGTTTTTTATGAACAAGCAAAAAGGAAAAAAACAAGAGGTTGCTTCTTTGGCTCGGAATCGGCCTTGCCCTTGTGGTTGCCCTCGGCATCATCGTGGCGCTCAGCTTTTTGGATACCCGTGTTTCCCGAGAGCTGACCTTGGAGGAGGCGCAGGCATTGGTGGATACCTCCCTTGAGGAACTGCCGAAAAAGAGCGCCTTTGGTGCCGTTTCCGTGGCAGAGCAATCGGACGTTACGGTTAAGAGCATTTCCTATGGATCGGAAAAGGACGTGATCCTCTCCTGTGAATACAACTCCGTGGATATCCTTTCCGCCTTCCGCGGCCGCCACGAGGAGATCCTCCTGACTGCCTACGACATCTATCTGAAAAAGAGTGAGGAAAAGGGGAGAAAGCTGGATGCAACCTCCCTTCGCCTTGAGATTCGTGAGCTGGTTGAACAGGCAACGGATGAGGCAGAGCCGATCTCCGGGGAGGTTGAACTGACCCTTTACGAAATCGAAGAGGGCAAGTTTGAGCTTTACCGCAGCGACGAGGTGATCAATACCTGCTTTGGCGGCTTGGTAGAGGTTTCTAATTTTGTTGATACCCTCCTTGAGGTCGAATACAAGGGCGAGACGGTAGACATCAAAAACAGTGAAACCCTTCGCCGTGCCATCAAGGATTGCTATAGCCTGATCAATTATGAGAGTGCAAAGCCCGAAACGGGCAATGCTTTGGTGAAGCTTTGGCAGAGCCTGAAGCGCGACTTCCACCGCAATTTCGTTGAGGACAGCCGTTGGCTCTACCTTGCAGAGGGCTTGGGTACCACCCTTGCCATTACTGCTTTGGCAGGTGTACTCGGCATCGTGCTTGGCTTTGCGGTTGCCATCGTTCGCTGTACCTATCAAATCGAGGGGAAGCTTGGCATTCTCAATAAAATCTGCGGTGCGTATCTGACGGTGATCCGCGGAACTCCCGTTATGGTGCAGCTTTTGATCATCTACTTTGTCATTCTGCTTCCCATCGGTGTTCCGAAGTTCCTTTCTGCCGTTCTGTGCTTCGGCCTGAACAGCGGTGCCTACGTGGCGGAGATCGTCCGTGGCGGCATTATGGCCATTGACAAGGGACAGATGGAGGCGGGAAGAAGCCTTGGCTTCGGGTATGCTCAGAGTATGATCCACTTTATTATGCCCCAGGCTTTCAAGGCGGTGCTTCCCAGCCTTGCCAATGAGTTTATCACGCTTTTGAAGGAGTCCTCCGTGGCATTTTACATCGGTGTTGCCGATCTGACCCAGGGAGGTCTGAAGATCCGTTCCGTCACCTACAGCACCTTTATGCCTTTGATTGCGGTGGCGCTCATTTACCTTGTCATCGTGTTGATCCTGACAAAGCTCGTGGGGATTTTGGAAAGGAGGCTGAGAAAGAGTGACCGATAATGCTTTGATCCGTGTAGAGGGCTTGGTCAAGAGCTTTGGAGACCTTGAGGTGCTCAAGGGCATCCATACCGAGATCCGCAAGGGAGAGGTCGTGGTGATCATCGGGGCCTCCGGCTCAGGTAAATCTACCTTCCTTCGCACTCTGAATCTTTTGGAAATGCCCACCGACGGAAGGATTTTTTTCGACGGTGCGGAGATCACGAATCCTAAAACCAACATCAATCTTCACAGACAAAAAATGGGGATGGTGTTTCAGCAGTTCAATCTTTTCCCCCATATGACCATTCTGGACAACATGACCATCGGTCCGATGAAGCTTTTGAAGAAAAGTCGTGAGGAGGCCTGCCGGAAGGCGATGGAGCTGCTCCGTCGCGTGGGGCTGGAGGACCGTGCCGACGCCTATCCCGGTCAGCTTTCGGGCGGTCAGAAGCAGCGTGTTGCCATTGTGCGGGCTCTTGCTATGGAGCCGGAGGTAATGCTCTTCGACGAGCCTACCAGTGCGCTTGACCCCGAAATGGTTGGCGAGGTTCTGGACGTTATGAAAAACTTGGCCGAAAGCGGTATGACAATGGTGGTGGTAACCCACGAGATGGGCTTTGCTCGTGAGGTGGGAACTCGCATCATGTTTATGCACGACGGCATCATCGCGGAGGAAGCTCCTCCCGCTGAATTCTTCACCAATCCCAAGCACCAAAGACTCAAGGAGTTTCTCTCCAAGGTCTTGTAAGAAAAAGGAGAAGATCCGAAGAGGATCTTCTCCTTTTTTAGGGGACAAAAAAGCGTCGGCTTAAACCGACGCTTTTGCTATGCATATTAGCCGAGTATTTCAATCAGAAAACCGACGACGTTATTGGGGAGCAGGGGAGTTTCGTTGCCGCCCAGAGCGCCGCTCTCGGTCGTGGTGACTTCTTCCTTGGGATCTACCGGGATGGGTGCCTCATTGATGTCGAGGTCGTTTTCGCCACCAAGCTCATCTTCGCCGGGAGTGGTGGTGCCGCTGCCGCTGCCGCTACCGCTACCCTGAGAGGGAGCCTTCGTAGGAATGACCTTCGTGGTGAAGACAGGCTTGGGAGCCTTAGTGGAGGGAGCCTTTGTGGTGGTGGTTGGGATGGTGCCCCAAGTGGGACGGGTGCCGGTGGTGGAAGGCTTCGTTGCGGGCTTGTTTTCGCCCTCGCCTTCGCCGGTTACGGTTTCGGTTGCTTCCTCGGTGGAAGCTCCGGCCGTCTCCGTCTCAACTGCCGCTTCGTTGCAGGAAACCAAAACAATACCGGTCAGCAAAACAAGAATCAAAATAGGGAGAATCAAACGCTTCATCGTATGTACCTCTACTTTCTTTAATGGATGGGGACAGGAGGTGTTTCCACTCCACCGGAAGGGAGCTTACCGGGGGTAATCGTCCCGCCCTGCGTGGGAGTATCGCCTTTGTCTGTTCCCTGAGAGCCGCCGCCGTTTCCTCCTTCGCTTCCCGTGGAGCCACCCTCGCTACCGCCGGTCGTGCCGCCCTGGGAGGGGCCATCGGTGGTGGGGACATCCTCGGAACCTTGGGAGGGGGGATTGGTCGTGCCGCTTTCGGGCTTGGTCTCGGGGGGATTTTTGTCGCCGATCTGGATCCCGCCGACCTCCTGACCTCCGTTTTGCGGAGGAATCAGCTCGGGCTCGTCATTCTCTGATCGGGTTTGTTCCGCCGTTTCAGTCGACTCCTCGGTCTTCGTTTCCTCCTTTTCCTTCGGGGAGCAGGAGACGAGGCTGAAGAGTAGAAGCAGAATCAGAAGGAACGCTGTGCGCCTCATCGAAGATCACCGTCCTTTGCTGATGATGGATAGACCATCTCGGGGGCAATCTATGCGTATAAAAAGCCCCTTATGGATATCTAACATTATTATATAATAGATATTTCAAAATTGCAATAGGAATTTGCAATTCAGTGAATTTTTTTTGCAGATGAATTGTCAAACTAAGTGCAACACTCTGCAAGACAAAGATCAAACAAATCAATAGGTTTTTTAAAGCCTAACACTTTCTTGGGCCTGGCGTTGATCAACGCCACGTTCTTTTTTAATGTTGTAGGACTAACTCTGGAAAGGTTTCTACCCTTAGGGTAGAATTCACGGAGTAAGCCGTTGAGGTTTTCATTGGTGCCTTTCTGCCAAGCGCAATATGGATCAGCAAAGTAAACGTTGCAATTAAG
>JAFVYT010000020.1 GCA_017508505.1 Clostridia bacterium | reverse complement strand
TACCACATAGATCTCCTCAATCCCTGCGGCGGTCACGGCGTCAAGGAGAGTGTCGATGATGCGGGTGCCGTTGACGCGCACCAGAGGCTTTGGTGTGTTCAGTGTAATGGGCACCATACGGGAGCCGAAGCCGGCGGCAATGAACACAGCGCGCTTCACGCGGTAGGGCTCGAGGGCCTCCAGACCCTTTGCGGTAATGGTGCTCCCGTCCGCAAGGCCGGCATCCGTCAAAGACTTGACCGTTTTGTTTACACTCCCTACGGAAAGACCCGTTCCTTCGGCAATCCTTCTTTGAGAAACGCCCGCTTTGGCCTCTGCCATATAATCGAGTACGTCAAATTCCTTTTTTGTCAGCATAGTTCCCTCTTTAAATCCTTATAATGATAATCGATACCAATCGGTACTTGCGTGTTGATTATATCACCGCCACACCCTTTTGTCCACCCAGAATGCGGTCTTTTTGTCACAATTTTGTGACCTTTTAGTAAAATTGGGGAACAAAAACAAAAAGAATGGAAAAAGTTCAAATTCAAGCGCAATCAGCCCTTGACAAAACACCCTTTGGTGGTATAATTGGGTTAGTTTTGTTCATTTCGTTTTTTTTTAAATCGATTTTGAACACAAGCTTTTAACACCCCCCATCCCAACGGATGGAAAATGAAAAGGAGAATACCAGAATGAAAAAGCTGAGAATCGTCGCTTGGCTCTGTGCCGTCCTCGCTACCCTTTCCCTGTTTTCCGGTTGCGGTTCGCAAAAGAAAATCCTCATCTACACCAGCGTTGAGGACTACGTGATCGAGGATATGCAGGCTTGCCTTGACGAAAAGTTTCCCAATTACGACATCACCATCGAATATCTCTCCACCGGTGAGCACGCAGCAAAGCTCCTCTCCGAGAAGGAGAATTCCGACTGCGACATCATCTATGACCTGGAGTATCCTTATTTGGAGAAGCTTGAGGCCGGTGCGTGCCTTGCAAACCTGAGCGAAATCGCGGACAAGTCCGCATTTATGGAGGAGCTGCTCATCAGCGATTACTTCCTTCCCCAGTGCCGCAACGGCGGTGCCGTGATCGTCAACACCGACGAGCTGCAGAAGAAGGGCCTTTCAGAGCCCACCTGCTATGAGGACCTTCTCAAGCCCGAGTACAAGGGCCTGATCAGTATGCCCAACCCCAAGAGCTCCGGAACCGGCTATATGTTCCTGCTCAGCCGCATCAACGCGCTTGGCGAGGAGGAAGCTTTTTCCTACTTTGACAAGCTGAACGAAAACATCTTCCAGTACACCTCCTCCGGCTCCGGCCCCATCAACGCACTTTTGCAGGGCGAGGCGGTCATCGGTCTCGGAATGACCGGTCAGGCCGTGGTCAAGATCAACGATGAGGATGCCCCCTTGAAGGTGCTTCACTTTGACGAGGGCTCCCCCTACTCCCTCTACGGGCAGGCCATCGTAAAAGGGAAAGAGCAGAGAGCAGAGGTCAAAGAGGTCTTCCAGTACCTTTACAGCGAATACACCGTTCGCTGCTGTGAGAAGTTCTTCCCCGAGCGCATTTTCGCAGACAAGACCTTTGAGGTAGAAAACTATCCTCAGAACATTCAGTATGCCGATATGAAAAACAACACCCCTGAAGAGAAAGAAAGAGTGCTTGGCAAGTGGAAGTATTAAACAGCAAAGTAAAGCTTGAGATCATCGATCTCTGCAAGAAATTTGACGACAACAAGGAAAGGACTCTGGAGAACGTAAGCTTTACGGTTTATGACGGTGAGTTTCTTTCTATTCTCGGTCCCTCCGGATGCGGAAAGACCACCATTTTGAGAATCCTCATCGGTCTTCTGAAGGCCACCTCCGGCAAGGTTTTGATGGAAGGACGGGACATCACCGACCTGCCCCCTGCCGCAAGAGGAATGGGCATCGTATTTCAAAATTACGCCCTTTTTGAGAACATGACGGTGCTGGAGAACGTTTCCTATGCCCTGAAGATCAAAAAGGAGACCCGCGCCGACGCAGACAAGAAGGCGCTTGAGATGCTGGAGATCATGGGACTCGGCGAGCACGTAAAAAAGAAGCCGAGCGAGCTCTCCGGCGGTCAGATGCAACGCGTCGCCATTGCCCGTACCCTTGTACTGAACCCCAAGATTATCCTCTTTGACGAGCCGATGAGTGCGCTGGACGTGGAGACCCGCATCACCCTTCGTTGCGAGATCAAAGAGATCCAGAAGAAATTCGGCACGACAATGATCTACATCACCCACGATCAGGAAGAAGCCTTTGCCATGAGCGATCGCATTATGATCATGCACAATGCAAAGGTCATTCAGATCGACACCCCGGAGAACATTGTCAAAAGCCCGGCAAACGACTACGTCAAGAGCTTTGTCATTGACAATCTCTGGGCCAAGTTTGACTCCATTAAGCGCTACGTGAGGGACTGATATGACGTCTGTTCAGAAAATGCCCTCCCGCCGCCGTTCCACCGCACCGATCTACAAGACCTTGATGCTCCTGATTCTGGCAGGGTCGATCCTCTTCCCCATCAGCAGAATGCTCTTCGGGATCGGAAAAGAGGACGTGGTAAAGGTCTTCTCCTCCCCCGGGATCGGCGAGATCCTTTGGAACTCGGTTTCCGTTGCCCTCACCGCCACCCTGATCACCGTGACGGCGGCCTATTTTCTTGCGGTGTGCTGTGAGCGGGTCAACGTCAAGGGAACGGGGATCTTTTCCGTGATCTGGCTGCTTCCGATGCTGATCCCCTCCATTTCTCACGGTATGGGCCTTGTAATTCTCTTCGGTAACAACGGCCTTGCCAAAAACCTTTTGGGACTTTCCACCAACATCTACGGCTTTTGGGGAATCGTGGCCGGATCCGTTTTGTACTCCTTCCCCGTGGCCTTTATTATGCTGCGGGACATTATGCGTTATGAGGACCGCTCTCCCTACGAGGCGGCAACGGTACTCGGAATTTCAAAGGCCCGTCAGTTTTGGCGGATTACCCTGCCCTTTCTGCGCAAGCCCCTGATCTCCGTGGTATTCTCCGTATTTACCCTTGTGGTGACGGACTACGGCGTTCCCCTGATGGTCGGCGGCAAATTCAAGACCTTGTCCGTGGTGATGTATCAGGACGTCATCGGCCAGCTCGATTTTGCTTCGGGCAGCGTGTACGGTGTAATCCTTCTGATCCCCGCGGTGGCGGCATTCCTCGTGGACGCCCTGAACCGTGACAAGGGCAACAGCACCTTTGTGGTAAAGGCGGTGGAGAAATCCAACCGTCTTGTCTCGAAGATCGTAGCCTACGTTTACTGCACTGCGGCGTCTCTTGTAACCCTGCTTCCCATCCTCTCCTTCCTGGTGCTCGGCTTTACGAGGAAGTATCCGAAGGATCTGAGCTTTTCCACCTACAATCTGGAGCGGGTATTGAAGCTCGGAGGTGACGGATACCTGATCAACTCCATTCTCATCGCCCTATTCGTTGCCCTGATCGGCACGGCGATCGGATTTGTGACGGCTTACTTCACCGCAAGGCTGAAATCTCCCCTTTCCCGCATCCTGCACCTGATCTCCATTACGGCGATGGCAATTCCCGGTCTCGTGCTGGGTCTCTCCTACGTTATCACCTTCAGCGGCAGTGCCATTTACGGAACGGTGATCATTCTGATAATGGTCAACATCGTTCACTTCATCGCTTCCCCCTACCTGATGATGTACAACTCCTTGGCGAAGATCAATGAGAACCTGGAGGCCGTGGGCGATACCCTCGGAATCCCGAAGATCCGTATGATCAAGGACGTATTCCTGCCTCAGAGCGTTTCCACACTTCTGGAAATGTTTATGTACTTCTTCGTCAACAGCATGATGACCATTTCCGCCGTTTCCTTCCTGGCCAATACGGATACCAAGCCCATCTCCCTGATGATCAATCAGTTTGAGGCGCAGGCTCAGCTCGGAAACGCCGCAATCGTTTCCATTTTCATATTGCTCATCAACGTGCTTTTAAAGGGATCCCTTTCCCTGATCGCAAAAAAACTGAAAAAGTAAGAGAAAAAGACCGATTTGTTCGGTCTTTTTTCTTTTTTTCGTCAAGTTTCTTTCGGAATCGATTTACAGATGCTCTTTTTTGTGATACAATATACTCTGTTTGAAAGGAGCTGATCAGTTTTGGCTTTATTCCGTTGTAAAATGTGTGGCGGTGCACTGGAGTTGCAAGGACTCAGCGAGGTCGTTCAATGCGCGTATTGCGGCACCAAGCAGACCATCCCGAGAATTTCCGACGACAAAAGAGGCGCTCTCTACGATCGTGCAGGATCCTTCAGAAGAAACAGCGAATTCGATAAGGCGGCCGCTCTGTATGAGGAGATCCTCGGAGAGGACCCCACCGATGCGGAGGCATATTGGTCTCTGGTGCTTTGCCGATACGGAATCGTATATGTTTCCGACCCCGCAACGAACCGCAAGATCCCCACGGTCAACCGTGTGCAGTACACCTCTGTTTTCGATGATGAAAACTATAAATTTGCATTAAAATACGCAACCCCCGGTCAGCAGGAGGTTTATCACGCCGAGGCAGAGGCCATCAACGAAATTCAAAAAAGATATCTTGCCATTTCCCAAAGAGAAGAGCCCTTTGACGTTTTCATTTGCTATAAGGAGACGGACGAGGCGGGCAACAGAACCCCGGACTCCGTGTTGGCTCAGGAGCTTTATTATGAATTGACCGAGGCAGGCTTTAAGGTATTTTTTGCCCGCATCACGCTGGAAAACAAGCTCGGATGCGACTACGAGCCCTACATCTTCTCCGCCCTTCACTCCTCCAAGCTGATGGTGGTGCTCGGTACCAAGCCCGAATACTTCAACGCCGTTTGGGTGAAAAACGAATGGAGCCGTTTCATCGGTATGATCGGCGCAGGCGAGAAGAAGGTCCTCATCCCCGCGTATCGCGATATGGATCCCTATCTGTTGCCGCCGGAATTCTCTCATCTGCAGGCCCTTGATATGGCAAAGCTCGGCTTTATGCAGGATTTGATTCACGGCATTCGCAAGATCCTCGGGGAAAGCGCTGCAAAGGCTTCGGGTTCCGTCGGCGGCAGCGATGCAGGTGAGATCGCTTCTTACTTAAAAAGGATCCGCATCTTTTTGGATGAAGGAAGCTTCAATCAGGCGGCATCCTACTGCGAAAAGGTACTGGATCGGGATCCTGAAAACGGCGAGGCTTACTTTTTAAAGCTGCAGGCACAGCTTCGCGTTTCCCGCGAAACTGCCCTGGCCGACTACAATCAGCCTCTTGATACGCTCGGTGCTTACCGCACGGCGCTCCGTTTTGCGGATCCTGCAACCAAGGACAAGCTGGAACGCTACAACACAGCCACCCGCACTCGCTACGACGGGCAGCTCCGGGCGCAGAATCAGGCACGACTTGCCGAGGAGCAACGAAAGCAAGCAGAGGCCCTCGCACACCAGCAGTATCAGTATCAGCGTCAGACTCAGATCCGCAACGACGTGATCGAGCTGGAGGCCAAGCGCAAGAAGC
>JAFVYT010000019.1 GCA_017508505.1 Clostridia bacterium | reverse complement strand
TAAGCGATAGAACGGCACGAAAAGCAAATTTCGTGCCGTTTTCTTTATTTATTCACAATTCTATGATATAATGATATCAGTTCGATAAACTTGAATTTGACGGAGGAGAACATGATGAAAACAATCTGTGGAATCGATTGTAACGGATGTGGTTTTAAGACTAACTGTAAAGGTTGTATGGAAACAAGTGGTCATCCATTTGGCGGGGAATGTGTTGCTGCTGAATGCTATAAATCTGGCGGTGAAAATTGCTTCGTCGCATATAAAAATCGCTTGATAGATGAGTTTAATTCCTTGGGAATTGCTGATATGCCCACACTAACAACACTTTGCCAGTTGTGCGGTGCATATGTTAATTTGGAGTACACACTTCCTAACGGAGAAAAAATCAAACTGCTTGATGATGCGAAAATATATCTTGGTTATCAACTTGAAAAAGCAAACAGCGGTAGATGTTATGGACTTGTTGCAGACGATAAATATATGCTTGTGTGCGAATATGGATGCAATGGCTCTGACCCAGAAATAATTGTATATAAAAAGAGATAAGCAAATTCCAATTTGTCGAGCTGAATAGGCGTTGAATGTTGGTGTGATTTTGGTGCAAATTTGGTGCAACACTTTATGCGACGATACTCACGATATTCACGATATCAAACGGTGTTCTTAAAACTCCAAGAGATAACGAGTTATCTTACAGAGCAACCAAAACCCCGAAGCCCTATGGCTTCGGGGTTTTCTTTTTGCCGAAAAAAAGGAAGCCTTACAGCTTCCTTTTTCCCTTATTTCTTTTTCCTTCCGAATTTGACCCCAAGGAAGATCCCAAGAGGGACCAGAAGGATCAAAATAACAATCAGGGTCAAGAGAAGAGGATTGGTTCCCTGAATGGAGGTCTGCCCCTCTTGTGCGGAGGAGCTCGAAACGGGCTCACCCTCCGGCTCGGGGACGGTCTCCTCCTGACGGATCGGTACCACCTTTCCCTCTCTTCTTTCAAAGATCGGGATAAGGAGGGTCTCGGAATCGGGGGTGATGCTCAGCCTTGCCTCGGAGGCACCCATCGAGCCATGCCATCCGAGGAAGGCGTAGCCCTCCTCAGGGGTTGCGGTCAGCTCGATTTGATTTGTCCCGTCACACTCCACCGAATCGACAAACTCCACTCCGCCGCACTTGGCGACTACCTTGCCGCCCTCGCTCTGCTCTACCGAAACGAAAAAGCGATCCGCTTTCTCTTCTGCCACGGAGACAAAGGTAAGCTCCTCTGTGATCTTTGCGCGGAAATAGACGTATTCCGCATCCTCACCAAGATACTGAATGCCCTCTGCCGCATCGATTCCCTTGCCCTTTTCAAAGACCTTCACGCCGTTTGCATAAACGACGGTATTGGTTTTTCCTGTACGGGGTACCGCCACCTCGAGAAGTGCGTCCTTTGCATCCAGAGTCAGCTCGTAGCCGTCCTTTCTTTCCAGGCGAACCTTGAGCGCCACGTCCTTTTGGAGCATCACGGAGCCCTCAACGGCGCTGACCTTCTCGGGCAGGAAGGGGACAACGGACGGAGTCTTGCCGTCAAGCCCCTCGACTCCGAGAAAATCCTTGAGCAGAAAGTACGCGGGATACCCGCTCCAGGCGTGACTGTGGGAGCTTTGATCCAAAAAGCCCTCCCAAACGGTGCCGGTGCCCTTTTCCACCATCGGCCCCCAGTGCTTCTTCATACGCTCGTATATGCTGTTCTTTTGCTCCGCATTGCCGTGGTCCATCACCGCACGGAAAATCTCGTAGGTCAAAACAATGCTGGTGTCGGTGATCTGGGTATTGGTCAGGAGCCGAAGCTCCTTATCCAGATAATACGGTGTTGCCACGCCCGTGTTGATGGCCATTGCGGTCAGACCGGTGTTGGTGAGGGTGGTGTCGGAGTGCTGATAATACATTCCCGTGGCAGTATTGAGCAGATTGCCGTTGATATTCTTTTTCAAAAGCTCCGCCTTCGCACTCCAATCGGCACTCTCTCCATCCTTTCCGAGCACTGCCGCAAGCTCGGAGAGAAGGTTTAAGGTATCGAATAAAAGCAGGTTGACCGCCGTGGGAGCGATTCCCGCTCCGGGGTCGTCGGGCACGTGCTTGATCACAGGATGGTCGCTGATGTTCCACGCAATGGGATCGTCCTCCAAAAGCCCCTCTTTGTTGAGCTTTTTCAGATAATACTCTGCGTTTCTTGTTGCCGCCTCGTAAAAGACTGCGGTGGATTCAAGATCCTTTGTTTTTTGATAATAGCCGTAAAGAATGCGGGTGTACCGCAGGTCCCACTCGGGAATGGCGGCCTTGGACTTGTACGCTTCGGTGGGAGCGGTGAAGGTAAACCTGCCGCTTTCCAGCTGAGAGGAGGCAAAGTCCAAAAGAGTCTTGTAGGAAAGGGCGGCATACTCCTCAAAGGCGTAGGAGATGAGGGCATATTGAAGCTGAGAATCCGCCAGATACTGGGACTGCTCACGGTGGGGACAGTCCACGGGCATTCCCTGAACGTTGTTGATCTGAGTGTTGATGCAGATTTGATAAAGCGAGGTCAAAAAGTCATCGGAGGAGGAAAATTTTGCGCTTTGGGTGATCCCCGTGGAGACCCACTCCACCGTCAGCTCCTCGGGGGAAAGGAGGTGATCCAGCCCTGTGACCTCAAAATAGCGGAAGGCACGGTAATCCAGATCCGCCGCAAAGCTTTCCACGCCGTTTCCGGAGAAGGTGTAAAAGTCGCAGTAGTTCTCGGATTTCTGTTTGGTTGAGCCTACACCGGTGGAAACCACGTCCCCCTCCAGATACTCGGAATAACGGATGCGGATGCGGGTTCCCTCGGGAGCCGAGGTGCGGATCCTGACCCAGCCGGATACAAGCTGTCCCGCATCAAAGACCTGCCAGCCCGTTTCCTGACGGGCAATGGGGATGGGGGTGAAGGTACCGTGAAGCTTGCCCTCGGGAATTTTCTGCGGTCTCATCTTCCATTCTGCGGTCTCAGCCTCGGCCGGGATCGCGTCTCTCCAGGTGCCGTCTTCATAGGATGCCTCGTTGTAGTCATAGGCCGTCCAGACATCGGGATCGGGCATTTTTCGTGCATCGTAGTCGATCTGAGCATTGTTCCTTCTGCTGTTGACGGAGGGGGTTCCGTTTTTGTACGGGGTTTCGGAAAGAGCGCGCCAGGTGGTGTCGGTCTTGACCGTTTCCGTAACCCCATTTGCATAGCGGATCTCGATCTCCGCCCAAAAGGCGGGAACCCCGTTGATGTAGCTTGCACCGCTGTCGCCCTTATAGTGCACCCTTGCGGCAAAGGCAAGGCACTTCCCATCGGAGGAAAGAATCTCGCTCAGCTCTGCCCCCTCCAGGGTATAGGAAAGATAATAGATGTTCTCGGGGACACAGGTCGGGGCAGGGGATACGTACCCCGTCAGGCACTTGCCGTTGAGGTAAAAATTCAGATGGTTGTGTGCGGAGACAAGCACCGTAATGGATTTCGGTGTCTCTTTTACGGCGTGTGTTTTGCGAAAATAGGCTACGCTGTTCTTTTCCGTGCTTTCGCCGGCACGGATCCAGTTGTTACGGGTCATATAGGCTTCCTCTTTTTCTTCAGTTTTTGCATAGGACGGAAGGGAAATGAGCGGGATCACCGTACATAGAGCAATCAAAAGGCACAGCACCCGTTTCCGTTTTGTATGTTTCAATCGATCTACCCCCTTTTCCTCCATTATAAAGGAAAAGGGGGCAGATTGCAATAAAAAAGCGGAGCAAACGCTCCGCTTTTTTGTTTTACAGAAAGGACTTCAGGAAGATCCAAAGCCCGATGAGGATGAGGATCACGCCGCCCAGCACCGCGGCCCTGTCGGAGAGCTTCGTTCCGAATTTGTTCCCGATGAAAACCCCCGCAAGACAGATCAAAAGGGTCACCGCCGCAATGAGAAGCACCGCCACAAGGGCCATGGTCAGGTCATAATCGGAAATGGTAAAGCCCACGGAAAGCGCATCGATGGAGGTGGCAACGCCCTGCACCAAAAGGGTGGAAAGGCGGAGCTTCTTTTTCTCCAGACAGCAAACGTCCCCCTCTGCGCAGGGGTGCAGACCCTCCCAAAGCATCTTTCCTCCGATGAAGGTCAAAAGCGCCAGTGCGATCCACGGGATCCACGGCTCAAACGCACGGAAATGCTCCACGAAGCTGTGTACGAAAAACCATCCCGCAAGGGGCATCAGCCCCTGAAACAGAGCAAAGATCAGGGCGATGTAGGCGGCCTTCCGCTTTTTCATAGCGGGCTCGGCCAGCCCGTCGGCAAGAGATACGGAAAAGGCATCCATGGCAAGACCGATTCCCGTACCGATGTTTTGCAGGATCAAAGCAAGGGTCATACGTTACCTCCCCGGAGGGCAAAAAAATAAAGACTCCATGTATAACGCTCCGTCATACATGAGTCTCGCAATTTAAAAGCAAGCCAGGCCCGT
>JAFVYT010000229.1 GCA_017508505.1 Clostridia bacterium | reverse complement strand
TTTTTGCTACGAACAAACTTCGCCACTCGACGTACCTTTGTACGCCTTCGGGTAACCAAAAAGCAAGGTTTACCTTGCTTTTTGCTCAGTTTGTCCGTTCTGCATCTTTTTTTCCTATCCCCTTAAAAGGAGCTGTAAAAAGATGACTTTTTACAGCTCCCGTTATTTCTTAAAGAGACAGAAGGCCGCGGACGTATTCGGCGATGGCCTCGTCCTTGCAGTTGGCAAAGAAGAGCTTTTGGAACTCCTTGCCTGCGAGGGCTCCCAGAACCAGCTCACGGTCGATGCGGTCCAGACACTCGGTGATGGGACGGAGCGTCTCGGCACGGACAGCATCCAGAATCTTCTTGTTTCTCTGCTCGGGCACCACGCGCTCCTTGGGATAGCCTTGACCGTGACCGAAGCCGAAGAGCTTTTCAAAAATGTAGGTCAGGTTCAATTCACCGCCCCAGCCAAAGCCCTTGGCAAAGGGAAGCGCCACGGCGTTGCCGTCGTTTATGTGAGCGAAGGTATAGGCATCCACGGGATCCTCCACGTGGCCGCAGAGCACCTTGGGGAAGCTGTTCATGGCAAGCATTGCGCCCTCGCCGGTGCCGCAGCCGGTCACCACGTAGTCCGCCGCGCCGGAGTTGATCAGAAGTGCGCCCAGAATACCGATCTGCACGTAGGTGAGCTGCTCTGCGTCCTCTGCGGTGTACATACCGTAGTTGTCCACGGTGTGACCCATGGGCTCTACCACGTCCTTGAGGGCCTTCAGGATCAGGCCGTTCTTTGCCGCCTGGCTGTTTTCGTTGATCAGTGCAATCCTCATTTTCTTTTACCTCATTTCAAAAAATCTTCCCGACAGGGAGTAAAGAAGTCGATCAATACGCCGCCCTCGGGGGCAACGCAGCCGTGGATCACCCCATCCTTTTTCAAAAGGGTGTCCCCGGGCTTCACCACGAATTTCTCGTCCCCGATGGTAAACTCAAAGGTTCCGGAAACCACGTAGGTGATCTGGGTGTGGGGATGGCTGTGCAGGGCTCCCACGGCGCCCTTTTCAAATACGTTTTCCACGCACATTGCGTCATTCGAATAGGATAGGATGCGACGGGTGACCCCCTGTCCTCCCGACGTCCCTTGGACGTCCTTTCCGTAGCAAACGCCGTATTCGGGTTTCTTTTGTTCCATAGAAATCTCCTTTCCTTATCAGGGCTGCTTTCCGATGTAGGCGAGGATACCGCCGTCCACGTAAAGCACCTGACCGTTCACAAAGTTCGAAGCGTCGGAGGCCAAGAAGACCGCAGGCCCCACCAGATCCTCCACGGTGCCCCAGCGCCCTGCGGGGGTCTTGGAGCGAATGAAGCGATCGAAGGGATGCGCGCTTCCGTCTGCCTGCTTTTCTCTCAAGGGAGCGGTCTGGGAGGTGGCGATGTAGCCCGGGCCGAGACCGTTGCACTGGATGTTGGCCCCGCCAAACTCCGAGCAGATGTTGCGGGTCAGCATTTTCAGGCCGCCCTTGGCGCTGGCGTAGGCACTCACCGTTTCTCTGCCCAATTCGCTCATCATAGAGCAGACGTTGATGATCTTTCCGTGGCCCTTTTCGATCATCCCGGGGATGACGGCCTTACTGCAGATAAAGGGAGCCACCAGATCCACGTCGATGACGCGGGAGAAGTCCTCCACGGACATCTCGCACATAGGGATGCGCTTGATAATGCCTGCGTTGTTCACCAGAATGTCCACCACGCCGAAGTCCTCGCGGATTCGAGCGATCATAGCGGAAACGGCCTTCTCGTCCGTCACGTCGGCCACGTATCCGCGAGCGATAACACCCTCGGCGGCGTAGGCCGCCTCTCCCGTGGCAACGTGTGCCTCGTTGGAGGTGTTAAAGCATACGGTGGCACCCGCCTTGGCAAGGCCGACACCGATGCCGAGTCCGATGGAATGAGCGCCGCCCGTAACCAGAGCGACCTTTCCCTCCAAAGAAAAGGAATTCATATCTTCTCCTCCTTTAATCATCATATTCCACCAGCATCACCGTATCGCAATGCCAGCCGCCCGTATGGGCCGTATAGCGTCCCTCGTGCCAATACACGGGGAGATTGTCCTGTGCTCCCACAGGAACGGTGGGTCTCCAGATCTTCACATTCTCTGCACCGGGGATGCGACGGATGACCTGCTCGAGGCCGTAGGTCTTGCCGAAGTCGTAGGACACGTAGGATTCCAGCACGCGATCCGTCCCGTCGAAGCGGGCAAGGAAGATGCGGTTGGTATCGGCGGCGGTGCAGTCGAGAAACTCCGTTTCATACCCTGCCTCCCCCACACCGTAGTAATAGGCCATCCCTCCGAGATAGGTCTGGGAGCCGTCATAGATGTCCTTGGCCAAAAACTCGCCCGCCTTGCAAATGGGAGCGGAGGAGTGCCAGGCACCGTCACGGAAGGTGGCAGAAAAATAGGTGGGCTTTTCGGGGTCGGGACGGTTGATCTCATCCATCTCGAAGGAGGCGTAGGCCACGCGCAAGGGCAACGTAGAGGATACGTCCAAAAGGCGGGAGGTGCCGGAGGCGGGGGGAGCGTAGACCACGTCGAGGCTCCCGCGGTCCAGAACCTTGCCGTCGTTTTCATAGAGATTCAGCTCCGTTTTGGTGCCGTCGGTCTTCAAAAGGGTACCGTCGGAGGCAAAGATGCCACTGCGGATGGTATGGTCGATGGCCTTGTAGGGGTGGCCGTAAAGAGCGAAGAAAAACTGCTCGTCTACGCCGCCGGGAACGGGAACGGTCTGCTTTCTGACGTCAAAGTAAAAAAGCGACTTGGTCTCCCCAAGCTCGGTCACGTAGATGCTCCTTTCCTTAACGTACTCGCTGAAAGCCTTGCCGGGGTCGGTATTGAGAAACACTCTTGCGTCACTCCAGGTCTCACCCTCGTCGCGGGAATAGCGGAACACCCAAGTGTAGCCGTCTACGCGGGAGAACATCCAGACCTCGCCTCTCACCGTATTCTCGTACACCTGAACGTAGGTGGCGGCCCCGTCGTAGGGCAGGCTCCGCTCCTCCGAGAAGGAGGAGATATCGTAGGGATTACGGGTAAAGCGATACTTGACGGCGTTGACCTTATGTCCGGTATAGGCAACCAGAATGCGGCCGCTTTTCAAAACGCAGACGGAGGGAGAATTGTGCTCGTCCGCATAGGTACAGTTCAGGGTCGCCAGTCGGAAATCACGGCTCTTCTCGCGACTGCACTTGGCGTCCAGCTCCTTGATATGAATCTCGCCCATATCGGTGTAATAACCGATGTAGGTCTTCCCGTTGTCCGCAACCTGTGCCTTGGAATTGATCCACCAGTCGGTGTTGGCACGCTTGATTCTGATCTCGCGGGCTCTGTTGGTATCGATCATCGGATTTCACTTCCTTTCACTTGAAAGTATAGCATTGCACAGAGGGCGATTAAAACCGAATAAACGAAAGAAAAGGGTTGAATTTCGAAACAAAATCCGTTATGATAGACGGGATGGGAGGAATGAAAATATGTTTTACCGAAACCCGACGCTTTCCTGGCGTCTGCTGGACGTTTTTTACGTGGAGCGAAAGGGACGCTCCGTTCGGGAAACCGATCGGAGGCACTGCTCCATCGCCTATCGCGTGGAGGGAAACAGCGTTTTCGATACTGAAAACGGGGAGATCTCGGCCCGAAGCGAAAGCGTTCTCTTTCTCCCCGAGAAGGTGGACTACGTCCGCAGAACCGAGGGGGAGGAAAAGCTCTACGTGGTGCATCTGGAGTGTCGCGGAGGGGAGGCGGGACGGATCGAAATACGCAGCCGCGTCCCCGGGATGGAGCCGCTTTTTGCCGCGCTCTGGCGTGCGTGGGAGGAGGGCGGGAGTGGCGCCTATAACCGCTGTATGACCATGCTGTATCAGATCTTCGAGCGTTTGGAGGAATCCGAGGAGGCCCCCTACCCTGCCGTGCCGAGGGTCATCGAGCCGGGCGTAAAGAAAATGCTGCGGGATTATCGGGATCCCCATCTGACCGTGGCGGCTCTGGCCAAGGAGTGCTTTGTGAGTGAGGTGTACTTCCGTCGGGTCTTTCGCGCACATTTCGGCACCTCGCCCCTGCAGGAGATTCTGGAGATGCACTACGACTATGCCCGCCGTCTTTTGCAGTCGGGGTATCACACCCCCGGAGAGGCGGCCTTTCTCTCGGGCTTTTCCGATGCCAAGCACTTTCGCAACGCCTTCAAGAAGCGCTACGGAGTCTCCCCTGCCGCATGGGCAAAGAAAAAAGGGCTTCTCCCTCAAGAAAAGGAAAAGCCCCGTCCCTGAACCTTTTTTGCATCCGTAACCACGGTAAAGGCCTCCGCGTCCGTCTCCTCCACAAGCCCGAGCAGCTCCGGCACCTGACGGGGGCGCACCACGCAGTACAGCATCTGCCCCGAGGTGCGGGAGTAGAGCCCCCGAATGGGGAGCCCCGTAACCCCTCGTCCCAATTCCGAAAGAATTCGCCGGGCGATCCGCTCCGAATCCCGCGAGATCACGAAAACCGCCTTGGCCGCATCGCCCCGCACCAGGATCCGATCCACCACGAAATTACTCACAAACAAAGACAGAAGAGAGTATAAGGTCACGGAGAGCCTGCCGAAGAAAAGTCCCGAAGCCAGAATGATCCCCGTGTCCAAAAGGTTGATGAAAAAAGCGGGTGAGCGGTGCGGGAAGGCTCCCGAAAGCATCAGCGCCGCAAGATCCGTGCCTCCCGTGGAGGCGTCCCGCGAGAGGGTGAGCCCCACGCCGCAGCCTGCCACCACCCCGCCGAAGAAAGCGGCGAGGAAAAGGTCGCAGTCGCAGGGGGGAAGAGGCTCCGTCACCTTTAAAAACAGAGAAAACAAAAAGATCCCCAAAAGATTGCCCTTCCTATTGGCCCGTGCAAGACGGCGCAGGGCAAACAGAAGCAGCGTCAGATTCAAAAGGAGCGTGCTCAGGGAGACGGGAACGGAAAACAGATAATACAAAAGGGTGGCGATCCCGCTGACGCCACCCGTGGAGATTTGAAACGGAAGGAGAAAAAAGCGAACGGAAAAGGCTGCCAAAAAGGCCCCCAATCCGATGGTAAGGTAGTGCGTTCCCCGTTTTTTCATCCCTTCAAGCTCCTTTTTTCCTAGTATTTTCTCCCGACCCTCGTTCTATTCTTGTTTTTCTTGCAAAGTGGGGTGGGATGTGCTAGAATTAGGAAAAATAGGAAACTGCAGAGAGCTTTTTCTCTTTTTGCCCCTTGAAAGGAGTCGGAATATGAAACGCTTACACCCTTTGCTGGAGCAGATCCGCGAAGAACAGCGGATCGCGGGAATGGCCGTCAGCGTCACGGACCGAAGCGGGATCCTCTTTGCCGAGGGCTTCGGCGTGGAAAGCATCGAACGACCCGAGGTTCCCGTAACCTCAGCGTCTGTCTTTCGCATTGCCTCCATCACCAAGATCTTCACCGGAATCACGGTTCTCTCTCTGGTGGAGGAGAGGAAGCTGAGTCTGGATGCACCGATCAAAAGCGTGCTTTCCGATCTCGTTTTGTCCGATCCCCTCTCCGAGGAAACCATCACCCTGCGTCAGCTCCTGTCCCACACCGCAGGCCTTCCCGCGGAGTACACTCCCGACGGTCCCACGGAGGAAGGTCAAATGGAGGAGGTGCTCCTTTCGGGCATCCGCGAGGTGGAAATGATCGGAAGACCCGGAGAGCAGTATCTCTACTCCAATTGGGGAATCCGTCTGGCCGCCCTGATGGCGCAAAGGGTCACGGGGACGCTCTTTACAAGGCTTGTGGAGGAGCGGGTGCTCAGACCCCTGAAGACAGCGCGCACCACCTTTGACCTGCACGTGGCGGCAAGCTACCCCCTTTGCCTTCCGCACACGGAAGAGAACGGAAATTTCAAGGTGTTTCACCGTCTGCAGGAAAACGCAACCCGTCACGCCGCCGGAGGGCTTTTCTCCACGGCGGAGGATCTGAGCCGTATGGCAAGACTCTTATTGAACGAGGGTGTCACGGACGACGGAACGAGAGTCCTTGGGAAAAGCTTTGTGGATGAAATGAAAAAGCGCCACGCCGACTCCCCTGCAAATTACGATGGCTACGGGCTGACCCTGTTCGGTACCCGCTATCGGAACGGAACCGTCTACGGACATCACGGCAGTGCTCCTCCCTATGCCACGAGCCTTGTGATCCATCCCGAATCGGGGCTCGGGATCGTAACGTTGATGAATACCCAGAGGGACGATATGCGCTTTGAGATCCCCAAGCGCATTCTGGATCTTCTGACCGAATGAAAAAAAGCAGAGCGATTTGCTCTGCTTTTTGCTTTGCTTGGAAAAGGGTCAGGGTACCAGGGGGGTCACGGTAAGGGACGGAGAGATCAGATTGAAGCGGGCGCGGTACCCGGGGGCAATGGCGCCGTAGTCGGAAAGCCCCATCACACGGGCGGGAGTAGCCGTCATCATCTTCACCGTGTCCGCAAGGGAAATGCCTGCAGCGACGGTGCGCTGCAAAAGCTGATCAGCGGTGGCAATGGATCCTGCAAAGGCACTGCGATCCGCAAGCTTTGCCACGCCGTCCTCAATAACGTAGGGGATTTTGCCCTCCCAAGCGTTTTTTCTCTCTCCGAGGCCTGCATAGCGGATGGCATCGGAAATCAGGCAAAGGCGGTCGGCCCCTTTAATGGAATAAATCATCCGCAAAAGCTCCGGGGGAAGATGGCAGCCGTCTCCGATCACCTCGGCGACCATCCCCTCCAGAAGGAAGGTGGTCTCGATGATCCCGAGCTTGCGAAAGCCTCCTTCACGGGTAACGGTGGAGGTACAGGAATACAAATGGGTCACCAGGCGGTTCCCCTTTTCATAGGCGGGCAAAAGGTGAGAATACTTCGCGGCGGAGTGAGCCGTGGCGGCCAGAATCCCCTTTTCCCGAAGAAAATCAAGAAATGCGCCGCCCTCGTCTACCTCGGGAGCATAGTCCCAGCGGGCAATCAAAGAGCCGAAGCGCTCGTAAAGAGCACGATACTCCTTTGGGTCGGGCTTACGGACGATGCCCGGGTCCTGCGCGCCGCACATCTCGGGAGAAAGATACGGCCCCTCCAGATGCACCCCGGGCACCGTCAGGGGCAGGCGATCCCGCACGGCCTCCAAGGCCTCCAGGGCACGGTAGGTGGTTTCGTAGTCCGAGGCGGAAATCGTAGGGTACAGAACGCCCGTTCCGTGCTCGGCGTGGATGCGAGCCGCACCGAGAATCGCCTCCTCGGTGCCATCCACGAACTCGTACCCTTCACCGCCGTGGCAATGAAGCTCAATGAAGGTGGGAACGAGGGTGTTCCCCTCCAGATCAACGAATTCAGCGTCCTGCGGGGATTTTGGCAAAAGGGCAAGGATGCGTCCGCTCTCCACCAAAACCCCAAGATCCGTACGGAGTCCCTCGGGAGTCAGAACCGCCCCGCCCGAAAGAAAGACCTTCATCGTTACAGAAGCGCGGCGCTGTCCGCGTCGCAGTACAATACGGCATTCTCACACGTGCGGAGAACCGTGGCAGGGCAGGCCTCTCCGACCTCTCCCAATACAGTGTTCTTCACCGCTTGGGCCTTGGTGGCGGCAGGCACCACACAGAACTGATATTTCGCCCCCGCAAGGGTGGGACAGGTGAGAGTCAGAGCATATCTCGGAACCTGCTCCAGCGTGGCAAAGCACCCGTCGTGCACCTGCTGCATACGGCAAACCTCGTCCAGATCCACCACCTTCACCGCATCGGGATCCGCAAAGGAGGCCACGTGGGGATCGTTAAAGGCAATGTGTCCGTTTTCTCCGATGCCCATACAAACGATGTCGGGAGGATTCTTTCTCAAAAGCTCGGAGTAGCGCGCACACTCCTTTTCGGGGATCGCCTTGCTGTCCAAGAGATTTACGGAGGCGAAGGGCACGTGGTCGAAAAGGGCAAGACGCAAAAAGCGCGCAAAGCCCTGAGGAGCTTCGGGATCAATGCCCACGTACTCGTCCATATGGAAGGCGTGAATGCGCTCCCAAGGAATGGTGGGATCCTCCCTGAGGGCACGGAGCACCTCGTTCTGAGAGGGGGCAGCGGCAAAGATCATACTGATGCTGTCCTTCGTCTCCAAAAGGCTTTTGATACAGGCGGAAACGTCCGCGGCGGCGGCGCGATCCATTTCGTCCCGCGTTTCATAAATACAAACCTTAAGCTTGTCCTTTTCAAAGCTTTTCATATCATTCCTCTTTCCGCCCGAAGGCATTGATGTAATCCAGTATCATTCTATTATAAATTCTGTTTTTTTGCAAGTCTATTGCAAATATAAGAAAAAAGATTGCAAAATAAGATCTTGCCCTATATAATAAAGGCAAAGAAGAAAAACTGTGCTATAATGGCAAAAAAGAAGGGGGGGAGACAAGTGAACGAACGGATCCTGGCAGATTTTGCCTGCGACAATATGAGCTACACCCACAAGTTTACCCCTCGGCCCGATCCCGACTCCGTCCCTTTCCGCCTGCATTCCCACAATATGCACGAGATCTACTATTTCCGTCAGGGAAAGGCGGACTTTACCATTGAGGGAACCCGCTACCGCCTGAAAAAGGGAATGCTGCTTCTATCCGCCAGCGGGCAGGTGCATCACCTGAGCATTCACGATCCTGCGATCCCCTACGAGAGAGTGGTCATTATGTTCGGCTTCGGTCTGCTTCCCACGGAACTGGAGCAGGCTGTGTTCCCCGCAGAGGGAGGAAATCGCGTATTTCTCTTAAATGAGAGAGAGCAGGTCTGGTTTGAGGAAAGCTGTCTTGCCTTGGAAAAGAGCAACCTCGGGGAAGCGAGATTTCGTGATTCCCTTTCCTCTATGATCCGTATGCTCTTCACCAAGCTCTCCAGCGTTCCCGAGGTCACGGGGCACTCTGACCCCCAAAAAAACGATATTGTCAACCAGATCGTACGGTTTATCAATGAAAACCTGACCGCGAGCCTGAGCCTTGACCTCATCGAAAAAAACCTCTATCGGGATAAGGCACACCTGAATCGCATCTTCAAAAACGTGATGCGCTGCAGCATTTGGGAATACGTGATCCAAAAGCGGGTTCACGCCTCCCGACAAGCGCTTTTTCACACCGGGAGCATCTCCGCCGCCTTTGGGGCAAGCGGCTTTCGGGATTACTCCGTTTTCTACCGAAACTACGTGCGTTGCACGGGAATGAGTCCCTCAGAGGACTTAAAACGCCTGAGTGAGGAGGAGCAAAGATGAGCTTTGACACGGCCTTTTATCTGAGCTTTTTCAAAAAGGAATTGAAGGACAATCTCCTTTCCTTTTGGATGAGTCGCTGTCTTGACACGGAATACGGCGGATATTTAAACTGCTTTACCAATGCGGGAGACCGTCTGGTCTCCTACGACAAATATACTTGGAGTCAGGGAAGATTTCTCTGGACCTTTTCCAAGCTCGCCTCCTGCAAAACCGACGCCTTCAAAAAGCAGGAGCGGGAGCGCTTTTTGGAGATGGCCAAAAACGGACGGGATTTCCTTTTAAAAAACGTCCTGATCGCCCCCGGAGACCTCCGCTGTGTCTTTTTGATGGAGCGGGACGGCACTCCGAAGTACGTGGAGGGCTGCAAGGAGCTGGATATGAGCATCTCCGCAGACTGCTTTGTGGTGATGGGCTTTGCCAAATACGCCGAGGTGAGCGGTGACGAGGAAAGCTACCTTTTTGCCAAGGCGCTCTTCGGCTCGGTGTGGGAGCGGTATCAGTCGGGGAACTTCAAGTCTCTGCCCTACCCCATTTCCCCCAAGTATCAAAGCCACGCAAGGCCGATGATCCTGACGAACGTTATCTGCGAGCTGTTCGGAGCAGCGTCGCGCTTTGACACCCCCTTCCTTTCCGAATTAAAGGAAAAGCTTTTGAAATGCCATAGGGAGGTCTTCGAGGTCTTTTGCGACAAGGACAATCTGGTGCACGAATTTCGCCTGACGGGTGGCGACTTCCCCCCCAATCTCTTCGGCGGGCACATCAACCCCGGTCACACCCTGGAGGACATGTGGTTCCAGACGGAGGCACAGGAGATCCTTGGCATTCATACCTATGACGAAAAAATCCGCAGGGTGGTGGAAAGCACCTTCCGAACAGGCTGGGACAAGGAATACGGCGGACTTCTCCACTTTGTCACCTGCGACGGCAAGGGGATGACGGGCAAGGTCGGAGATGCGGCAGACGAGCCGCAGATGAAGCTGGTGCTGGACGACTGGGGCTCCAAGCTCTGGTGGGTCCACTCCGAGGCACTCTACACCACGCTCCTGACCTTTGACCGCACGGGAGACGAGGCGTTCCAAAGGGACTTTGAGACGGTCTTCGACTACACCTTCCGCACCTTCCCCAATCCCGACCGCAGCATCGGAGAGTGGATCCAAATCCGCACCCGTGAGGGACACCCGCAGGAAAAGGTGGTCGCCCTGCCCGTAAAGGACCCCTATCACATCATTCGAAACGTCGTTCTCATCATCGAGCTTCTGGAAAAACGAATCGGGAGGTAAAAAAATGAATCAAGCTCTTTTTTCTCATTATAAAGCACTCTTGAAGCAGGCCTTCGTGCCGATCTTCGTACGGGACGCCTTTGACACCGAGACTCTTCTCTCGGGGTGCCGTCTGGCAGGAGTCGAGGCGGTGGAATACACCCTGCGCAGAGAGGACGCGCACCTTGTGATCCCCCGTCTCAGAGCGCTTCTTCCCGGGGTTTCCCTCTTTGTGGGGAGCACCCTTGACAGCGAAGCGATCACGCTTCAGATGAAGAAGAAGCATCCCCAGCTTATGACGGTCGCCGAGCTTGCCCCCTTTGTGGACGGCTTTGTGTCCATGCTCCCCTACACCAACGAGACGCTGGAGCGCTACCGCGTAAGCCACCTTCTGATCCCCACGGCGGAAACGAGTGGAGAGGCACTCCGACAGATGAGCCACGGGGCCACCTTCATCAAGGTCTGCGGTCCCGACTTCTCCTTTTCCAAGGCACTCCATGCCGCGCCCACCTTCGGGTATTGTC
>JAFVYT010000228.1 GCA_017508505.1 Clostridia bacterium | reverse complement strand
TAACATTTCGGCTACGAACCGATTTGTTATCTCTTTCTGTCGTTATAAGGGTTTGGGCTTAGCCCATATTTGCGTTTGACTAGTCAAATGCGATGCTTGCACTTTGCTCAAAGCATAAATTCTCCGCTAAGAACATCACCCATTTTGGGGCGATGCTTTTGACTTTTGTGCTTATTCTGCGAGGGTGCCGCTGTACACGGTGATGAGCTCACCCGTGGAAATCTGAACCTTGATTTCGATGGTATGGTCGCCGCTTCTCTGATACTGAGTCAGGTAGCCGGTGGGGACGCACTTACTCATCGCGATGGCCTTAATGTAGTGGTTGCGTGCTCTGTACTTGTTGTTCACTACGATCTTGCCGTCCTTGTCATAAACGGTGGTGAATACGTCGGAGATGCAGTAGTTGGAGGTCAGGTTGCCCTTGGACAGATCGGCGTCGCTTGCGGTGGGGCCGGAATGCTCAATGGTCACGGTGCCCTTTTCTACCGGATCGGTACCCAAAAACTCCTTGAAGGTGTGGGGGATGTAGCCGTCGTCGAAGAGCTGCTGGAAGGTCCACTTTCCTCCATCGTTGCCGCGAATGTGGTACACGGTGCCGTCGGAGGTCACTCTCTTGTGAGCGTCGGAGGAGTTGTAAAGGCCCTGCTCCACAAGAATGATGTAGCTGGCGTTGCCGTCGATGGTGCCGTCCGCATTGCGTACCACCACGGGCTTCTCCCCGGCCATACGCACGTGGCCGTTGGAGCCGTAGCAGTCAGCGGGAAGGGTCAGAGCGTAGGACTCGAACATCACCTGCTTACCGTTATTCTTGCAGATGTCCTTGTTGCTGTAGGCATAAATGCGCTCGCCCGTTTCGGGGTCGGTCTGCCAGATCTGCTCGCTGCCTTCAAAATCGTACTTGTAGGGTCCTACGGGCACGAGGCCGTGGGATACGTTCAGAGAGTGAGTCCAGGAGATCTCCGCGGAGTTGATCACGCGGTACCAGGCCCAGCCCGCAGAGCCGGAGCAGGCGTTGCCGAAGAGGTCGGGGTTTCTGCCGAGCCAGGAGGTCTTCAGGATGCCCGTTTCCTCATCGTAGAATTCCAGAATGCGATATACGTTGCCGGAGGCGGTGTTAATGTAGGGGATACCGCCGTAAAGGGTACCCTCGGTAAAGGAGCGGTAGGAGTCGTTCTTCTCTCCCAAGGTCATATACCCGTCGGGAACCCACTGGAAGGAAACGGCGAGCTTGAAGTAGCGCACGCAGATGTCACGGAGCTCGTCGATGGACATAGAGGAATTGGCAATGGGAATGGCGTCGAGCTTGGCGCGGGTCAGAGGATCGTCCACCTTGGCGTAGACCACCTCCCCCTTGGACTCGGGAGCCTCCTCGGATTCCTGTTCGGTTTCCACCGGTGCTGCCACGGGCTTGGTTTCGGGAAGCGTCGCAGTCTCATCCGCCTTGTCTCCGGCACAGGCCGCAAGGGAGAGCACCGTAGAGAGTACAACGAGAAGTGCAATCAGCTTTTTCATACAAAAAAACTCCTTTCAGGATTTTATTCCATTATACTGTTTTTTTCCTGTCTTGACAAGATATTTTCGGGACATTTTGTGAAAAAAGAGGGATCCTTTGAACGTTTTTTTCCATAAAACCCCTCACCCTTTTACTGGGGAGGTATCAGCGTGCCGCTGTAAACGGTGATCAATTCGCCGTTGGCGATCTGTGCCTTGATCTCGACGGTGTGGTCGCTGTTCGCCTGGTACTTGGAAAAATAGGAGAAGGGGATGCACTCGGCCAGAGCGATGGACTTGACAAAGTGCCTCTCAGAGCGGTACTTATACGCCAGCACCGCCTTGCCGTCCTTGTCGTAGACGGTGGTAAATACGTCGGAGATGGGGTAGGTGGCCTTCAGATTTCCCTTGGCAAGGTCGCGGGAGGAGGCGGTGGGGCCGGAGTGCTCGATGGTGGCCTCGCCGGGCTCGATGGGATCCTGCCCGAGAAATTCCTTGAAGGTGTGGGGGATGTAGCCGTCCTTATAAAGCTGCTCAAAGGTCCACTTTCCTCCATCGTTGCCGCGAATGCGGTACACGGTGCCGTCGGAGGTCACCCTCTTGTGAGCGTCGGAGGTGTTGTAAAGGCCCTGCTCCACAAGAATGATATAGCTGGCGTTGCCGTCGATGGTGCCGTCCTCCTTGCGTACCACCACGGGCTTCTCCGCGGCCATACGCACGTGGCCGTTGGAGCCGTAGCAGTCGGCGGGAAGGGTCAGAGCGTAGGACTCGAACATCACCTGCTTGCCGTTGTTCTTACAGATGGTCTTGTTGCTGTATTCATAGACACGGGTGCCGTTGACCGTGGTCCAGATGTGCTGGTAGTTGGGATCGTACTTGTAGGGGCCGACGGGCACGAAGCCGTGGGCCGCGTTGATGGAGTGGGTCCAGGAGATCTCCGCAGAGTTGATCACGCGGTACCAAGCCCAGCCCGCAGAGCCGGAGCAGGCGTTGCCGAAGAGGTCGGGGTGCTTGCCGAGCCAGGAGGTGTCCAGAATGCCCGTCTCCTCATCGTAATACTCCAGAATACGATACAGGTTGCCCGAAGCGGTATTGATATACGGAATCCCGCCGTAGAGGACGCCCTCGGTGAAGGAGCGGTAAGGATCCGTCTCCCCCTCCAGAATCATATCCCCGTCCGGGATCCACTGGAAGGAAACAGCGAGCTTGAAGTAGCGCACGCAGATGTCACGGAGCTCGTCGATGGACATGGAGGAATTGGCAATGGGAATGGCGTCGAGCTTGGCGCGGGTCAGAGGATCGTCCACCTTGGAATAGACGCGGATGCCGTCGTCAACGCTCTCGGTCTCCTCCTCGGTCTGCGCCGTCTCCCCAAGAGTCTCGGTGACGGAAAGAGTCGGTTCAAGGGTTGCGGTCTCAGATGCCTTATCCCCTGCGCAAGCCGCAAGAGAGGCCAGCGTAGAGAATACAACGAGAAGTGCAATCAGCTTTTTCATAACAAGTGCTCCTTTCAAGTCTTTAGCTTATTATACAAGTCCTCCTTTTTCGCATCAAGTTTTTTCGGCACTTTTTACAAAAAAGTCATATTTCCCACGGAATCGCCCCAAAAGAGCCGCCTTTTCCCGGTTTGGCAGGCCAATCCGAAGGCCCGTGCTTTTTTTCTCTTTACAAACTCCGCTCCTTATAGTATAATCGAGAGTGTTCCAATCGATATAGGAAAGGATTTTTTATCATGAAACGATTGCTTGCTGTTTTACTGGCCACGGTACTTTCGTTGGGCACCCTCGCCTCCTGCGGCGTTCCTGCCCTGAAGGAAACCGACAAGGCCGAGACCGAGGAAAAGACCTCCGTAAAGAACGAGCAAAAAACCACCGAGGAGCAAAAGACCGAGGAGGTCAAGAGCACCGAGGAAGAGAAAAAGACCGAGGAGGAAAAGCCCGTGGAGACACCCACGAACCCGACCCATCCCCTGAACGGAAAAAAGGTGATCTTTGTGGGGAACTCCTACACCTATTACGGAAACTGCGTTCTTACCAAAAACGTCTCCGTTAGACAGCAGTCCCAGCGCACGGGGGACAAGGGCTATTTCTATCAGCTTTGCAAGTCCGAGGGGGCCGAGGTGGCGGTGACCAACTGGACCTTTGGCAGTCACGGTCTGGCAGACCTCTTTATCAACTGCGGCGCTGACCGTGGCTGTAACGGGGTCAAGCACAAAAACGATCTGAAGGATGCCAACTACGACTACGTTTTCCTGCAGGAGAGAACCGGTGAGGAGATCACCCCCGAAAAGCTTCTGGAGAACGTAGACGCCGCCGTAAGCTTCTTCCGTGCGGCCAACCCCGACGTAAAGATTTTCTTCTTCGTACAGCACAGAGTCTATGAGTGGAACGTCCAGTGGTATCCCGCCGTTCAGAAGCTTGCCGACCGCGGAGTCACCGTCATAGAGTGGGGTAAGCTCGTCAACGACGTCATCACCGGCAAGACCGCCGTTCCCGGTGCCACCCAGACCTACGATAAAAACAGCTTCGTCATCAACCAGAGTGCCGACGACGGCTATCATCCCAATCCCCTCTCCGGCTACGTCACTGCCGCCATGGCCTACTGTGCCATCACCGGAGAAAGCGCCGTGGGTCTGGAATACAAGTTTGCCACCGACGCAAAGGTCCTGTCCGCCTTCAACCCGAGCACCTACATCGCCCGCTACTACAAGCATAACGGCGGCAAGACCAACTTTGTGAATATCTTCGGCTCCGAGCAGGATATGCGCGGTCTGCAGACCCTGATGGATCAGTACCGATAAAGCTTTCGATTGAAAGGAGCTGTAAAAAACTCAAGTTTTTTTACAGCTCCTTTTAAGGGGATAGGAAAAAAAGATGCAGAACGGACAAACTGAGCAAAAAGCAAGGTAACCCTTGCTTTTTGGTTACCCGAAGGCGTACAAAGGTACGTCGAGTGGCGAAGTTT
>JAFVYT010000227.1 GCA_017508505.1 Clostridia bacterium | reverse complement strand
GTTCTGGAGCGTCCGAACGGGGCCTTTACCACCGTTCGCGCTTCGGGCAGGGTCTTTGCTCAAACGGAGCGCTGCTTTGAGGTCACGGTTCCTTTGGAGCAAACGGCTACGGTTTTTACGGGGCGGGAGAGGGAGGCTTCGGCTTACGAGCTTTTGGGAGTGACGCTTGCACCGCCGGGCTTTGAGGACTGCGGCTTTGAGGACTTTGAGGAGATTTGGAGCGAGGAGCCCGTGACTCTTTTCGGAAGGGAGCTTCCCATCCTTTGCCGCACGGTCACACGGTGCGAAAGGGAGGAAAAAAAGAGCACGATAACGGTTGACAGAGCCGAGGATTTGGCTTATGATAAATACGAAGAGTATAAAAGGGATACTTTGCTTTACGGCTATGAAATCCTGGAGGAAAATCTTCAGATCCGTGTCTGCGAGGAGGGGGTGACCCTGACGGCAGAGCTGGTTCTCGTGGAGGATATTGCACGCTCTTTGCCCTTTTTGCTTCTGGAAAAGGAAGACTGACGGAAAGGATCTGTTATGGCAGAAAAGATCATCGAAATTTCAAGTCTGGATACCATTGCCGACATCTTCGGCACCTTTGACGCCAATGCCCGCCGCGTGGAAAAGGAGTTCGACGTGGCCATCTTCAGCCGCGACGGACAGATTCGCGTTACGGGAGACGACGGTGCCGTCGCCGCCGCCGCGCGCGTCATTCAGTATCTGGAAAAGCTTTCTACACTCTCCGGAACCCTCACGGAGCAAAATGTGGAATATGCCATCAAGGTGGTTCGGGACGGGGACGAGCTGCAGGCGGAAAAGCTCATCGGCGACACCATTTGCATCACCGCCAAGGGGCGCCCCATCAAGCCGAAGACCATGGGCCAAAAGGGCTTTGTGGAGTGCATCCGCCGGGAGACCGTCACCTTTGGGGTCGGGCCCGCAGGAACGGGTAAGACCTTCCTTGCGGTTGCGATGGCGACGGCCTCCCTTCGGAAAAAGGAGGTCTCTCGCATCATCCTCACCCGTCCTGCAGTGGAGGCAGGGGAGCGGCTCGGCTTTTTGCCCGGGGATCTTCAGAGCAAGATCGACCCCTATCTTCGCCCCCTCTACGACGCGCTTTTTGAGATGCTCGGGGGGGAGAATTATCAAAGAATGATGGAAAAGGGCATCATCGAGGTAGCCCCCCTTGCCTATATGCGAGGCCGTACCTTGGATGATTCCTTCATCATTTTGGACGAGGCGCAAAACACCACCCCGGAGCAAATGAAAATGTTCCTGACCCGTTTGGGCCAAGGCTCCAAGGCCGTGGTCAACGGCGACGTGACCCAGATCGACCTTCCTTCCGGTACCGCCTCGGGACTCAAGCAGGCCTTGGAGGTTTGCCGCGAGGTGGAGGGAGTCGGCATTTTTCATCTGACCAATAAGGACGTGGTGCGAAACAGCATTGTCGCCCGCATCGTTGAGGCTTACGATCACTACGGAAAGGGAAAGAAATGAAGCCGCGCATTTGCATCGAAAACGAACAGACGGAAAAGGCGCCCTTTCGTGGCTATAAAACCGCCCTGCGCCGCGCCATTGCCGCTACGCTGATTCGGGAGGGCTTCCTTCGCCCCTCGGAGATCGGCGTCACGCTGGTCACCCGAGAGGAGATCCGTCGCCTGAATCGGGAGTTTCGCGACGTGGATCGGGAAACGGACGTGCTCTCCTTTCCCCTGATGGAGGAGGAAGAGCCGGAGGAGGACGTCGCCTATCTCGGCGACGTGATCCATGTCCTGCGGTCATTGCCGCCCAGGCCGAGGAATTCGGCACTACGTTCCGTCAGGAAATGTGCCTGATGGTCATCCACTCCACCCTGCATCTGCTGGGGTGGGACCATATGGAGGAAACGGAAAAAAAAGAAATGTTTGCCCTTCAGGAGTCTATTCTGGAGGAGCTGGGAGAGGGCAGTCTTCTGACCCTTGCCGAAAGACAAAATTGAGAAACGGAACAGGAAAAGAATATGCAGGATTTGACACAGAAAACAGGATTTATTGCTCTGGTGGGAAGACCCAACGTGGGAAAATCCACCATTTTGAACACCGTCTTGGGGGAGAAGATCGCCGCGGTTTCCCGCAAGCCTCAGACCACCCGTACCTCCATTACGGGCATTCTGACCAAGGGAAGCCGTCAGTACGTTTTCCTTGACACCCCCGGTGTCCACAAGCCCCGTACCAAGCTTGGAGATATGATGATGAAGTCCGTTGGCACCGCTACCACCGACGTTTGTCTCGTGCTTCTTGTGGTGGAGCCTTTGGCCCAGATCCACCCCATCGAGCAGGAATTGATGGAGAAGTTCTCCAAAATGGGTCTGCCCGTGGTGCTTTTGATCAACAAGACCGACATCTATACTCCCGAGGATATCATCCGCACCATCGACGTGTTCAGCAAGGCCTTCTCCTTCAAGGCCGTCATCCCCCTTTCCGGCAAGACCGGTGACGGGGTAGAGATCATCTTTGACGAGGCGGAGCCGTATCTGGAGGAGGCAGAATGGTTTTTCCCTGCGGATCAGATTACCGATCAGCCCGAGCGCACCATCGCAGGGGAGATCATTCGGGAAAAGCTCTTAAAGCTTCTGGATAAGGAGATCCCCCACGGCATCGCCGTGGTCATCGAGGACTTCAAGGAGACGAATAAGCTCATCGACATCCGTGCGGAGATCTATTGCGAAAAGGCCAGCCATAAGAAGATCATCATCGGTCGCGACGGTGCGATGCTCAAGAAGGTGGGCAGCTTTGCCCGAGAGGATCTGGAGGCCTTCTTCGGCGTCCACGTAAACATCAACCTTTGGGTCAAGGTCAAGGAGAATTGGCGAGACAACGAGAATCTTCTTACCACTCTCGGATTTAATTCCAAGGACTGATGGTCAAAACCGTAAAGGGGCTTGTGCTTCGGAGTGTCAAGTACAGCGAAAGCGATAAGCTGATCACCGTTCTGACAGAGGAGGGGAAAATCTTCTTCAAGGCTCGCGGGATCCGCAGCATCACCAGCAAAAACGCCGCGGGCTGTGCCGCCTTTGTCTATTCGGAATTTGTTTTGGATACAAGAGGGGACAAGTGCTATCTTCGGAAGGCCGTGCCCCTCTATTCCACGGTACGGGTCGGTGCCGACATCACCACCCTTGCCTTGGCCTCTTACCTTGCGGAGCTGGCGGAGGACACCGCGCGGGACGCGGAAACGGGGGCCGCAGTGCTGCCTCTTTTGATGAACGCCCTCTACCTTCTTTCCAAGGAGGACCGTCCGGAGGAGATCGTCAAGAGCGTCTTTGAAATGCGCCTTCTTGCGGTCAACGGTTTGATGCCCCGCCTGGAGGAGTGCGCCGTCTGCGAGAGGTCGGGGGAAACGCTACCCTTTGCCTTTTTCCGTCTCACCGAGGGAGACCTTGTGTGTCCGGACTGCGTCACCTCCTTCGATACCGCTCTGACCCGCGTCTCTCACGACGTCATCGCTCTGTGCCGACGCAGTGTGGAGAGCACCGAGGAAAAGGCCTATGCACTGAAGCTTCCTGACACACTTTTGAAAGAATTCTCTCGCTTTACCGAGCGCTTTCTTTTAAACCAATTGGAGCGGGGCTACCGTACGCTGGATTTTTATAAGCAAGTGAAAAGCCTTCCCTCGGGGGAGGAAAACAACAAGGATACAAAGCATGAAACCGTTTGAAAAAGCCGTCTTAACCTTAGAATACGATAAGATCCTCTCCCTTCTTGCCTCCCTTTGCACCGTGGAGGCGGGAAAGGAGAAGATCCTTTCCTTGCGCCCCGAGCAGGATGCGGAGCGGGTCGCCTTTCTGCAAAAGGAGACCTCCGTGGCAAAGCGCCTTTCCGCTGTGAAGGGAGCGCCGCCCCTTTCCGCGCACCCCGTCCTTCCGAGCATTCTGGATCGGGCAGAGAAGGGAGCCGTTCTGAATCCGGGGGAGCTTCTTCGGGTCGGTGCGATCCTCAGAAGCGTCGAGCTTGCCCGCCGCTACGGAGAGCATCTGGAGGGGGAGGACGCCCCCTTGGGACAGATCTTCCGCCGTCTCATCCCCGAAAGGGCGCTGGAGCGGGAGATCCACCGCGCCATCCTTTCGGAGGACAGCCTCGCTGACGATGCCTCGCCTGCGCTCTTTGCCATTCGCAGAAAGATGAGCAGTTGCTCTGCCAAGATCCGCGAATCTCTGCAGCATTATATCTCGGGGGCTTACGGTACCTACCTTCAGGAAAACATCATTACCTTCCGTAACTCCCGTTACGTGATCCCCGTCAAGAGCGAGTATAAAAACGAGATCAAGGGTCTGGTTCACGACACCAGTGCCAGCGGCGCCACGGTCTTCATC
>JAFVYT010000226.1 GCA_017508505.1 Clostridia bacterium | reverse complement strand
GTGGTCCTGCCCTTTAAGATCCTGGTGCTCACCTCTGCCCTTGCCTCGGTCAACCAAAGCTACTACAACGCCGCACGGGTGGACGGCACCTCCTCCCGGCGTATGTTCACCCGCATCACCGTCCCCATGATCTCCCCCACCCTCTTTTATCTGATCATCACGGGCTTCATCGGAGCCTTCAAGGCATACAGCGATGCGGTTGCCCTGTTCGGAACGGACCTGAACGCCGCAGAAATGAACACCATCGTCGGCTACGTCTACGATATGCTCTACGGTGCCTCGGGCGGGTATCCCTCCTACGCCTCCGCCGCGGCGATCATCCTCTTTGCCATTGTGCTGACCATCACCTGCATCAACCTGATGGTGAGCAAGAAGCACGTCCACTACGCCTGAAGAAAGGGGGAAGGAAGATGCATTACGACGATGGCGCCAAGCGCGCGAAAATAAGAAAGCAGATCCTGTCTGCCGTCACCTACACCCTTTTGGGCCTTTGGGCTCTGATGGTGCTGTTTCCCTTTTATTATATGGTGCTCACCTCCTTAAAGGGGTACGGCGCCTACAGCTCGGAGTTTGTTCCGAAGCTGTATACCCTCTCCCCCACGGTGGAAAACTATAAGGAAGCCTTCCGCGCCGTCCCTCTTTTGGACTATTTTGTCAACACGGTGATCTTCACCCTTGTGACCACGGCTCTTATGCTGGTGGTGACGGTGCTGGCGGCCTTTGCCTTTTCCCGCTTACAGTTTCGGGGAAAGAACCTGACCTTCACCCTGTTTCTGGCTCTGATGATGATTCCCTCGGAGCTGGTGGTGATCACCAACTTTGTCACCGTCACAAATCTCGAGCTGCGCAACAGCTTTGCGGGGCTGATCCTGCCCTCGGTGGCAAGCGTCTTTTACATTTATCTGCTTCGGGAGAACTTCTCCCAGATCCCCGACGAGCTGTACTGGGCAGCGAAGGTGGACGGAACGAGTGATTTGAAATACCTGATGCGGGTGATGGTGCCCATCTGTAAGCCCACCATCATCACCATCACCATCCTGAAGGTCATCGAGTGCTGGAACTCCTACGTGTGGCCCCGCCTCATCACCGACGAAAAGAGCCATTTTCTGGTTTCCGTGGGCATTCAGGAGATTCGGGAAAACGGCTTCGGACGGGACAACATCCCCGCCATGATGGCGGCGGTGGTAGCCGTGTGCGTGCCTCTTGTGATTCTCTTTCTCATCTTCCGAAAGAAAATCATGGCGGGTATGGCGAGAGGAGGTACCAAGGGATGAAGCGCATTTTTTCACTGTTTCTTTCGCTCGTACTCCTTTGTCCGCTTTTTGCCGCCTGTCACGGGGGCGAGGGTCAGGAGGAGTTTGAGATGCCGCTGGAGTTTGACGAATCCGTCACCCACGAGATCAGCTTCTGGGCCAAGAACGACACCAACATCACCCAGATGGAAATCTACAAGAAGGCCATTGCGGACTTCGAGGCCCTCTACCCCAACGTCAAGGTCAGCCTGAAGCCCTACACGGACTACGGCAGGCTCTATCAGGACGTGATCACCAACATCGCAACGAACACCACCCCCAACGTTTGCATCACCTATCCCGACCACATCGCCACCTACAAAACCGGTGCGAACACCGTGGTGGAGCTGGACAGCTTGATGGAGGATCCCCGCTACGGCCTGGGAGGGAGTGAATTGCGCTTCGACTCCGTCAAGAAGGAGGAGATCATTCCGAAATTCTTAGAGGAGTGTATTCTGGACGGCGCGTACTATGCCCTGCCCTATATGCGCTCCACGGAGATCTGCTACGTCAACCGCAGCTTTGTGGAAAAGCTGGGCTACACCCTCCCCGAGACCCTCACCTGGGACTTCATCTGGGAGGTCAGCGAGAAGGCCGCGGAAAAGGACGCGGAGGGCGTATACAAGATCAACGGCCAAAAGGTGATGCTTCCCTTCCTCTACAAGTCCACGGACAATATGATGATCACCTACCTCAAGCAGGCGGGGGCAGGCTATTCCACCCCCGAGGGCAAGGTAGAGATCTTCAACGAAACCACCGAGGATTTCCTGTTTGAAATCGCCGAGCACACCGGCAAGGGCGCCTTTTCCACCTTCAAGATCTCCGGCTACCCCGCAAACTTCCTGAACGCGGGTCAGTGCATCTTCGCCATCGACTCCTCCGCAGGTGCCACCTGGATGGGGTCGGATGCTCCCTTGGTGGACATTGCCGAGGAGAAAATGGTAGAGTTTGAGACGGAGGTTATGACCATCCCTCAAATCGATCCGGAGCACCCCGCCATGATCTCTCAGGGCCCTTCGGTCTGCGTCTTTAATAAGGAAGACCCGCAGGAGGTTTTGGCATCCTGGCTCTTTGCTCAGTTTCTTCTGACAAACGAGGTGCAGATCGCCTATTCCCAGACGGAGGGCTACGCGCCCGTCACCTCCAAGGCACAGGAGTCCGAGAAATACCAAAGCTACCTGAACTGCACCGACAGCGACGATCCTCTCTACTACCCCGTCAAGCTCCGCGCCACCAAGCTCCTCATCGAGAACACCGAGAACACCTTCGTGACGCCTGTGTTCAACGGCTCCGCCTCCCTGCGGGATGCGGCGGGAAGTCTGGTGGAGAGCGTAACCAAAAACGTCCGTCGGAAAAAGACCGTGGACGCGGCCTTTATGGAAAAGCTCTACCACGATACCACCTCCCTGTACCGACTGGATCAGATCCGCCTCGTACAGCCCGTGGAAAAGACCGACGGTGGCGAGCCCGAGGAGTCCCTTGAGGCCGTCGCGGGAAAGGCGGACGTATCCACGCCGCTCCCCCTCGCCTCCAAGGCACTGCTTTTAACCCTTGCGGGAGTCTGGATTCTGCTGGCGGCGGGCTGGATATGGGGAAAATTGCGAAAAAAACCGTAATTTTTTAAGAGAACTTTCCCATAAGGATTGATTTTTTCGCAAAATTATGTATAATGTGGTTGTGCATTTGTCACGATATTAAAAAGGAGCTGAAAAAATGAAAAAACTCATCGCACTGCTTTTGGCCACGCTGATGATCCTTTCCTTCGTCGGCTGTGCTGCAGAAGCCAACAAGGAAAGCGCAGACAAGAAGACCGAAACCGCAACCGTAGCCGACACCAAGCCCGCTACCGAGGCAGAGACGAAGGAGCCCGCCACCGAGGAGGAGAAGCCCTTTGTCGATACCAAGAGTGAGGGCGTTATGACCTACGACCAGTACGTTGCCGCCGAGCTGGAGAGCGACGTTGTCATCGAAGCCTACGTACAGGCAACCCAGTCCTGGTGGGACAACAAGATCACCGTTTACACCCAGGACGACAAGGGCGCATACTTCATTTATGAGATGGCCTGCAACGAAGAGGATGCCAAGAGACTTACCCCCGGCACCAAGATCCGCGTGACCGGCGTGAAGGGCGCTTGGGCAGGTGAGGTAGAGGTGATGGACGCTACCTTCGAATTTGTTGCCGATGCCCCCAGCTTTATCGCAAAGCCTCTTGACGTAACCGCACTTCTCGGAACCGATGATCTCATCAAGCATCAGAACGAGATGGTTTCCTTCAAGGGAATGACCGTCAAGAAAATCGAGTACAAGAACGGCGAGCCCGGCGACGACATCTACGTCACCCTTTCCAAGAACGGCGCTGACTACGCCTTCTGCGTAGAGCGCTACCTGACCGATCCCGAGTCCGAGGTCTACAAGGCCGTGGGCGAATTGAAGGAAGGCGCCATCGTAGACGTAGAGGGCTTCCTCTACTGGTACGAGGGTATGAACCCCCACATCACCTCCATCAAGGAGGGTGCTATGACCCACGCTGATTATATGGCTGCCGCCATCGACAGCGAGGTTGTCGTGGACGTTTACGTTCAGGCAAAGCAGTCTTGGTGGGACAACAAGGTAACCGTTTACGCCGCTGACGAGGACGGAGCCTACTTCATCTACGAAATGGCTTGCGATGAGGACGACAACGACCTTCTCACCGCCGGCACCAAGATCCGCGTAAAGGGTACCAAGGGCGAGTGGGCAGGCGAGGTAGAGATTATGGACGCTACCTTCACCTTCATCTACGACCTCCCCCCCTACGTTGCCGAGGTCTTTGACGCAACCGCACTTCTCGGAACCGACGATCTCATCAAGCATCAGAACGAGCTCGTTTCCTTCAAGGAAATGACCGTCAAGAAAATCGAGTACAAGAACGGCGAGCCCGGCGACGACATCTACGTCACCCTGACCAAGGGCGAGGCTGACTACGCCTTCTGCGTAGAGCGCTACCTGACCGATCCCGAAACCGAGGTCTACAAGGCCGTGGGCGAATTGAAGGAAGGCGACGTCATTGACGTAGAGGGCTTCCTCTACTGGTACGAGGGTATGAACCCCCACATCACCAAGATCGTAAAGAAGTAATACTTCCTACATAGAAAAACGCACCGAAGGGTGCGTTTTTTCTTTTCTTCGACAAGGGACAAAAGGAATCGGCAAATCGCCGATTCCTTTTTTCTTTTTCGACAACGCGCTCCGACACGTCTCTTGCTCTCCGTCCCTTATCCTAAAAAAAAGCACACACAAGCTCCTTCTTCCTGCCGGTTGGGGATTTTGTACACCGGGAGAGACAAGCCTCGACAAGCCCCTCTCCCATTCGACGGGTTTCGACCTCTGCCTTTGGCGAAAATCCCACATTTCCCACGGGCATTTTGTTCAAGTCTCCAAAATTACCATTTTTTGGTAATTTTATTCCCCAACCTCTTGCAATAATTTCCAATTTTTGGTAAAATCATAGGCGGAAGGAAAACAAAGGATCGGAAGCGCCATCCATGGGCGAAATATGAAAAGCGACGAAAGGAAGCTATTATGAAAGAAGCAAAGGAAAAAGTATACATCATTGATTCGGGAAACGATTTTCGTTTCGTGTGTAAGGAGACTCTTGGGAGTCTCGGCTTTTCGGTGGTGGGAGACAGCGGAGACGGTGCAGAAGCGCTGTTGGCCATCAAGAACCTGCACCCGGACGTAGTGCTCCTGGATCTGTGGTTCCCGGGGTACGATCTGGCAAGCTTGATACGTGACGTGAAGCGGGAGCTGCGCGCCAAGGCGCCCAAGTTCATTCTTTTGACGGGAGTAAGCAACAAAAAGGTTTTGGAGGATGCCTTCTCCAGCGGAATCTCCAGCTGTCTTTTAAAGCCCTTCGACTACGAGGCGCTGGCAGAAAAGATCCGCAAAGTCTGTGCCGAAGAGCGCCACCGTCTGGAGGACGACTTTGATCTGGAGGCGCAGGTCACCCGCATCATCCATCAGGTGGGCATCCCCGCCCACATCAAGGGCTATCAATATCTGCGATGTGCCATTATGATGGTGGTTCGGGACCAGCGGGTCATCGGCGAGGTGACCAAGACCCTCTACCCCTCCGTGGCACGGGAATTCAATACCACCTCCTCTCGGGTGGAGCGCGCCATCCGTCACGCCATTGAGGTTGCGTGGGATCGAGGCGACGTGGAAATGCTCAATTCCTATTTCGGCTACACGGTCCAAAACAATAAAGGAAAACCCACGAACTCTGAGTTTGTAGCGATGATCGCGGACAACCTCCGCCTGAGAATGCGCTCCCTTGCAGGCTGACCCCCCTCTCCCCTTCGGCGGTCGGGATCCCCTCTCCCGCCCCGAGGGGGATTTTTTTGCTTTGACAAAAGAAGGGATTGAAGCTATAATAAGAAAAAACAAGTTTGGAGAAGGAATATGAAACCCGAAGATATTCAGAAGGAGCTGGATCGCATCGGCGAGGAGTCCCGAATCCGTCGCGGAGAGTGCGGCGGTGTCATCCCCAACCGCAACGAGGCGGTAGACCTGATCAAGGATCTCCAGTCCCTTCTTTTCCCCGGATATTACAAAAGCCGCTCCGTCACCCAGGAGGGACTGACGGGGGTATCTCTTCTGCGGAAGGTGGAAAACGAATTGGTCACTCTCATTGAGAAAACCGCTCACTTCTGCGCAGACGTACCCGAGCCCGCCGCCACCGCGGAGGCCTTCCTTGCCCGATTGCCCCGGATCAAGGAGCTTTTGCTCAAGGACGTGGAGGCCCTTTACGAGGGAGACCCCGCCGCGAAAAGCCGCGAGGAGGTCATTTTATGCTATCCCGGCTTTTACGCCATTTCCATTTACCGCCTTGCCCACGAGCTGTACGAGCTGAAAATGACCCTGCTTTCCCGTATTATGACCGAATACGCCCACGAAAAAACGGGTGTGGACATTCACGCGGGCGC
>JAFVYT010000225.1 GCA_017508505.1 Clostridia bacterium | reverse complement strand
GGACGAGGGAAACACCATCCCCTTCATCGCCCGCTACCGCAAGGAAAAGACCGGCGCGATGGACGACGTGACGCTGCGTGCCTTCGCAGAGCGCCTGGAGTATCTGCGGGGCTTGGAAAAGCGCCGCGAGGAGGTTCGGGAGGCCATCTGCGCTCAGGGCAAAATGACCGAGGAGATCGCAACTGCGCTGGACGCGGCAGAGATTCTTGCAGCCATCGAGGACATTTACCGCCCCTTCCGTCCCAAGCGCAAGACCCGCGCCTCCGTGGCCCGGGAAAAGGGACTGGAGCCCTTGGCCAAAATGCTCCTGCAGCAGAGCCTTGACAAGGTCGACCTGAGCGCCGAGGCCGCCGCCTTCCTTTCCGAGGAAAAGGGCGTTCTGACCGAGGAGGATGCCCTGTCAGGGGCGATGGACATCGTGGCGGAGGAGATCTCCGACCATCCCGAGATCCGCGGCGAGCTGCGCCGCATCTTCGCCCGCGAGGCAAAATTCGTCACCTCGGCCACCGACGAGGAGCCGGGCGTGTACGCCATGTACGCAGACTTTTCTCAGGAGGCCGCGAAGATCCCCGGTCACCGCATTTTGGCGGCGAACCGTGGGGAAAAGGAGGAAAAGCTGAAGGTTTCCCTTCAGGTGGGAGACTACCTTCCCATCAGCTTTTTGGAAAACCGCTTGGTGGAGCCTCGCTCCCCCTGGAGCACGCTGATGCAAAGAACGGTGCGGGACAGCTGGGAACGGCTGATCTATCCCTCCTTGGAGCGTGAGCTTCGAAGCGAATTGACCGATAAAGCGGGAGAAGGGGCCATTGCCCTCTTCCGTGAAAACCTGAAGAATCTTCTCCTCTGCCCGCCCATTAAGGGCAAGACCGTTTTGGGCTTTGACCCCGGCTACCGCACCGGCTGCAAGCTGGCGGTGGTCTCCCCCACGGGCAAGGTTCTGGACACGGGGGTCATCTACCCCACAAAGCCTCAGGAGCGCATCGAGGAATCGGAGAAGAAGGTGCTGAGCCTGATCCGCAAATGGGGGGTAGACACCGTTGCCATCGGAAACGGCACCGCCTCCAAGGAAAGCGAGATCTTCATCGCGGGGGTCATCAGCCGCAACGCCCTCTCCGTCAAATACACCATGGTGAGCGAATCCGGCGCCTCCGTTTACTCCGCGTCCCCCTTGGGTGCGGAGGAGTTTCCCGATTTTGACGTGACCCTGCGCAGTGCCGTCTCCATTGCACGGCGTCTGCAGGATCCCTTGGCCGAGCTGGTGAAGATCGAGCCCAGGAGCATCGGCGTGGGGCAGTATCAGCACGACCTGAAGCCCGCCCGCCTGGAGGAGGCTCTCGGGGGCGTGGTGGAGGACTGCGTCAACCGCGTGGGGGTGGATCTGAACACCGCCTCCTATATGCTTCTTTCCTACGTAGCAGGCATCTCCAAGTCCACCGCCAAGAGCATCGTCGCCTGGCGTGAGGAGAACGGAGAATTCGAAAGCCGCAGTCAGGTCAAAAAGGTCAAGGGCATCGGGGCGAAGGCCTACGAGCAGTGTGCGGGCTTCCTTCGGGTGCCCGGAGGCAAGGAGCCCTTGGACAACACGGGTGTGCATCCTGAAAGCTACGACGGCGCACGTCAGCTTTTGACTCGCTTCGGCTTTGATCCCAAGGCCCTCACGGGAGAGGGCATTCCCTCTCTTTCCGCTCTGGTGGAAAAGGAGGGCTTGAAAAAAATCGCCGATGAGCTTGCCATGGGCGAGGAGACCCTGCGGGACGTGATCCGCGAATTGGAAAAGCCCGGCCGCGATCTGCGGGACGACTTTGAGCAGCCCCTTCTCCGAAGCGACGTTCTGGGAATGGAGGATCTCAAGGAGGGTCAGGTTCTCACGGGAACCGTTCGCAACGTCTGTGACTTCGGGGCCTTCGTGGACATCGGGGTGCATCAGGACGGCCTCGTGCACGTATCCAAGCTCTCGGATCGCTTCGTCCGTCACCCCTCGGAGGTGGTCAGCGTGGGCGATCGGGTCAAGGTCGCGGTATTGAGCGTCGATCTTAAAACCAAGAAGATTAGCCTGACCATGAAGGGAATCAAGGAATAACAGAAAGGATTTTCGGAATGAAAAAAGAAACGCGAATTTGTATCACCGTAGGCATCTCTCTGTTTTTGCTTTACGGGGCCATTCAGCTTTGGCCGTTTTTGGCAAAGGCGGCAGGGATCTTCCTCGGGGCAATCGCACCGGTCTTTTTCGGAGCCTTTTGCGCTTATCTGGTGTCCCTGCCTATGGGCTTTTACGAGCGGATCTGGTTCCCCAAGAGCCAAAAGAAATTCGTTGTTGCGACCCGCGCCCCCATTGCGATGGTGCTGGCGCTCCTCTCCATCGCCGCGGTGTGCTCTGTGGTCGTTGCCCTGATCCTGCCGCAGCTTGTGGAGTGCATCAATCTCATCCTTGACCTGATCCCGAAGGCCTATCGGAGCACCGTTGCCTTTTTGGATCGGCATCACCTGCTCTCGGGGGATCTGGTGGAGACCCTTTATCAAATCGACTGGAAGAGCCGCCTTGCAGACCTGATCAGTCTGGTTTCCAACGGCGTCACGGGGGCAGTAAGCCTGATCGTTTCCACCGTGACCGGCGTGGTCTCGGGGCTCATCAGCGCGTTCCTCTCCTTCATTTTCGCTCTGTACATCCTCCTGAGCAAGAAAAAGCTGAAGCGCCAATGCAAAAAGCTCGTGCGTCTTTACCTGCCCCGCTCCTTCGGGGAAAAGCTCCTTCACGTGGTTGCCATCGCCGACGATTGCTTCCACCGTTACATCGTGGGACAGTGTATGGAGGCGGTAATCCTCGGGGTGCTCTGCGCCGTGGGAATGCTCCTTTTGCGCTTGCCCTATGCGGGAATGATCAGCGCCCTCATCGCCTTTACCGCTCTGATCCCCATTGCGGGTGCCTACGTGGGTGCGGCGGTGGGTGCCTTTATGATCCTTCCCGTCTCCCCCCTGCAATCCCTCATTTTTCTCATCTTTCTCATCATTCTTCAGCAGCTTGAGGGCAACCTCATTTATCCCAAGGTGGTCGGCACCTCCCTCGGCCTGCCCGCCCTTTGGGTCCTGGCCGCCGTGACCATCGGTGGCGGTATGCTGGGCATTATGGGTATGTTCCTGGGTGTCCCCGCCGCCGCGACCCTCTATCGCCTTCTGCGTGAGGACGTACGCCGTCGGGAAAAGGCCCTCGCAGGCGCCACCCCCTCCGACACCGCAGATGCCCCCTCCGACACCGCCGCGGATGCACCCTCAGACGCCCACTCCGACACCACCGACGCCGACGAGGCACCGAAGCACTGACCCCGTTGCGGGGGGCTTTGTGGGGTTTCACCCCATACCCTTTACGGGGGATTTATGGGG
>JAFVYT010000224.1 GCA_017508505.1 Clostridia bacterium | reverse complement strand
GCGAGGCGAATGTGACGCGCCTGCCCGACACCGGGTGGATGAACGAAATCTCCACGGCGTGAAGAAGCTGCCGGGCCGGCCTCACGCGGAGACGCGCGTCTTTTTCGCATCTGCCGTATGTCTTGTCGCCGACGACGGGGCAGCCCAGTTCCGCGGCGTGGATGCGTATCTGGTGCATGCGGCCTGTTTCAATCCGGAATTCCACGAGAGACAGCCCGCCGCGCTTCCCGAGCGTCTTCCAGCGTGTGATCGCGGAGAGGCGTTTTCGCCCCACAGGAACGTCTATCGTGCCCGTATCGCGCGGCGGGCGGCCGTGCACAACGGCGAGGTAGGTCTTGCTCACGCCGGCATGGGCTTCAAACTGGCGTCGAAGGGCAAGGTAGGCCCGCTGCGTCCTTGCGAACACCATCACGCCGCTCGTGTCGATGTCAAGCCGGTGGACGACGCCGGGGCGCTCGGCCGAGCCCACGCCGGCCATTTCCGGGAAGCGCCGCACCATCGCCCCGGACCGCGAACCCAGTCGTTGGAATCGCCGAGGGCCTCGAGCACCTTGGTGCCTACGCGGGTCATAATGGCCATATTGAGAACGACGTAAATGGAGTCGGTCACCTCAATGCCGGCCTTGGCAAGAGGAGAGCCGATGGGACCCATGGAGAAGGGAATCACGTACATGGTTCTGCCCTTGTAGGTGCCGCGGGCGATGCTGTAGAGCTTTTCGTACATCTCGGCAGGAGCGCACCAGTTGTTGGTGGGGCCTGCGTCCTCCTTGACGGAGGTGCAGATGAAGGTTCTGTCCTCGACGCGTGCAACATCGTTGGGGCGGGTTCTGTGCAGGTAGCATCCGGGAAGCTTTTCCTCGTTGAGCTTGAGCATCTCGCCGGTTCTCACAGACTCCTCGCGGAGGGCCTCCAGCTGGGCTTCCTCGCCTGTGATCCAAACGATCTGGTCGGGGGTCAGAAGAGCTTTCATCTCCTCGATCCACTTGTTTACGGTAACGTTGGTGGTCATAATGAATAAATTTCCTTTCGTATGCAATCAAATTCAGCGACATTGTACCAAAAGTTGCAAGGATTTGCAATACTTAGGCGAAAGAAAAATGAAAATTTTTTCAAAACTTTACTTTTTCTTGAAAAAGGAGCGAAAACGACTGTGCAGACTTCATTTTTTCATTCGTTCTTTTCTTCAACGGGAGGGGAGGAAAGAAAAAATGAGAATCTTTTCACAAAAAAATCACAAAAAGATTTGAAATGCTGCAAAGATTGTAGTATAATAGTAAGAAGGAAAATTTTTCTTACGTCGGAAAGGAAGCATATGAACCGAGAGAAATTGGAGCGAGTCGATCTTGGAAACGGGATCGCACTCAATTTTGTGGAAAACGATCGGTATAAAACCAATTATATCAGTCTGTACTTTGTTACGCCGCTGACCCGTCAGACCGCCTCTATGAACACGCTGCTTTCCAGAGTTCTGACTCGCGGATGTGACCGCTATCGCACGCAGACAGAGCTGAATCGGGTTCTGGACGAGGCTTTTGATGCAGAGCTGGACTCCGACACAGGAAAGATCGGAGAGTGGCACGCTCTTGCCCTGTCCCTTTGTCTTTTGGACGATCGCTTTGTCTTTGAGGGAGAAAGGGTTTCGGAAAAGGGATTGGAGCTCCTGTGGGACGTGGCCTTCCGCCCGTATCTGCCCCGGGGGTGCTTTGATCCCGAATACGTCCGCAGTGAGAAGAAGCGTGCGCTGGACGAGATTGCCGCGCTGATCAATCATAAGGCACGTTATGCCAGAGGACGGATGTTCGAGCATATGTGCCGTATGGAGCCCTACAGCATTTCCGCCCTCGGGGTGCCCTCGATTTTGCGCGGGGCGACCCCGGAGGAGCTGACCGCCTACTACCGTCGCCTGTTGGCCTCGGCACAGATCGAGATGTTCTTTGTGGGTCGGTTTGATCGGGAGGAGACGGTGAAGAGCGCCAGGGCTCGCTTTGACGCTTTTGAAAGGGACTTTTCGCCTCTGCCGCCCGTGTCCGTGCGCACCAAGGCCAGAAGCGTCCGTGAGGTGACGGAAAAAATGGACATCACACAGGCAAATCTTGTGATGGGCTTCCGCACGGGCTGCGCCCTGCAGGATCCTGAATGGCGCGCCATGAGCGTATACAACTCCGTTTTGGGAGGCTCTCTGACCTCCAAGCTCTTCAGCATCCTACGGGAGAAGATGAGCCTTTGCTATTCCGTGTCCTCTTCTCCCGATGCGCTCAAGGGTGTGATGCTCATTTACGCGGGCATCGCTCCGGAGAACCGCGATACGGCGGTGAAGGAGGCTTTGAATCAGATGGACGAGATTCGCCGCGGCAACGTGACGGAGGAGGAATTGGAAAGCGCCAAGGGCGCTCTGATCAACGCTATGAACGGCCTCGGGGACAACCCCGCCGCACTGGCGGAGTGGTATTTGCCCAGAGTCTTGTCCGGGCAGATTCTTACCCCTGCCGAGATCGCTCGGGAGGTGGCGGAGATCACCGTGGAGGACGTGGTTCGGGTGTCCGAGCGGATCACCCTTGACACGGTCTATACCCTGACTGCAAAGGAGGCGATGGCGTGAGATTTTATACGAAACAAAACGACCGCCTGAACGAGCGGTACGAGGAGGGTCGCCACGAGTCCGGTCTTCAGGTGGTGATCATTCCCAAGGCGCACCGAAAGGCCTTTGCTCTGTTCGGAACCCGCTACGGCTCCATTCATCGGGTCTTTAAGACCCCCGAGGACGAGGATTTTGTGACGGTGCCCGACGGCATTGCCCACTTCCTGGAGCATAAGCTCTTTGAAAACGAGGACGGAAGCGACACCTTCGCCCATTTTGCGGCGCTGGGAGCCTCCTGCAACGCCTTCACCTCCAACGAGATGACCGCGTACCTCTTTTCCGCAACGGATCACTACTACGAGAATCTGGACGTTCTGCTTCGCTTTGTGACTACGCCCTATTTTACCCCCGAGACGGTACAAAAGGAAATGGGCATCATCGGGCAGGAGATCCGAATGGGGCAGGATGAGCCCTTTCATCAGCTTTACTACGGACTGCTTGACGCGCTGTTCGTCAACCACAACGTAAAGGTGGATATCGCGGGGACGGAGGAGACCATCTCCCACATTACAAGTGACGTCCTGTATCGCTGCTATCGCACCTTTTACAATCTGCACAATATGCTTCTGGTGTTGTGCGGGCCTTGGGACAAAAAAGAGGTCAAGCGGGTGTTAAACGAGCGCCTTTCCCCTGCAAAGCCCTGCCGCATCGAGACGCGCTTCCCCTCGGAGCCCCGCCGCGTCAATCGGAAAAAGGTGGTCAAGGAGTGCCCCGTGGCGCTTCCCCTGTTTGCCGTGGGAATGAAGGAGGGGGATCTGAAAAAGAGGGCCCGTCCCGACCAGATCCTCCAAAAGCAGGCGGAGCACGAGATTCTTTCGGATATGCTGTTCGGCAAGTCCGGCGCTTTTTACAACGATTTGTACGATGCGGGCCTGATCGGGGACAAGTTCTCCGTGGAGTATAATCTCTCCGCAAGCTACGGATATCTGCTCTTGTTCGGAGAGTCCCGCAGACCTGAGACGGTCTACCGCCGCATTCGCGAGACGGTCAAGCGGGCGGGGGAGCTTCTGAGCCGCGAGGATTTCGAGCGGAGCCGCAGAGCCGTGTACGGTCGCGCGGTGAAGGATTGGAATTCCACCACGGAGATCGCCGAGAGCTTTATGGATTTTGCTTTTTCCGGCACCGATATGCTGGATTACCCCTCTGCGATTGAGAGCGTGACCTTTGAGGACCTTTTGGAGAGAGTGAAAAAATCGTATCGGACGGACCGAATGGTACTGTCCGTTGTAAAACCGAAAAAGGAGAAAAAATAATGTTGCTGAGTTCTGAAGTAACCGTGGTCAGCTTCCCGAAATTGGGACTTGGCCCGTGGAATCTGGATCGTTTTGTGTTTGAGGATCTGTTCGGTTTTCTTTCCGTGGCGTGGTACGGACTGATCATTTGCGTTGCGATGATTTTGGGCTGCACGGTGGTCGTGAGAAACGCCACCAAAAAGGAAGGCTTTGAGTTCGATTCCTTCCTGGATTATTTCATTTTCTGTATTCCCGTTGCGGTGGTGGGGGCCAGAGTGATGTACGTTCTGTCCCGCATCAAGCTTTACGACAGCTTTATGGAAATGATTGCCATCTGGAACGGCGGTATCGCCATTTACGGTGCGGTGATCGCCGGTGCCTTGACGGTCCTCGTGGTGGCAAAGGTGAAAAAGCAGAATCCTCTGAAGGTGTACGATGCAATGGTGCCCGGTCTTCTTTTGGGGCAGGCCATCGGCCGCTGGGGCAACTTTGTCAACGGGGAGGCCTTCGGCTCCAATACGGATCTTCCCTGGGGTATGATGGTGGGTACCGTCGGCCCCGTACATCCTACCTTCCTTTATGAATCCCTGATTACCTTCTCCGGCTTTCTTCTGGCGATGCTTTTGGTTTACCGCTTCAAGAAGTGGGACGGTCAGGTCTTTGCCTTCTATCTCGTGTGGTACGGCATCGGTCGCACGCTGGTGGAGGGTCTGCGCACCGACTCTTTGATGGTTGGAGATCTTCGTCTGGCACAGTGCATCGGTATTTTGACGGCGCTGGGCGGCATCGTTTTGATGGTGGCAATGCATCTGATCCGGAAAAACGCTCCCGTTCCCGCAGAGTCGGCGGTGGGAGCCAAGCCCGAGGCAAAGGCGGAAGGGTCTGAGACCGCAAAGCCCGCAGGTAAGGCGCCTTCGAAAAAGGCCCCTGCAAAAAAGGCCCCCGAAAAGAAGGAATCCGAAAAGAAAGAAACCGAGGAGAAAACGGAGAAATAATATGGCAACGATCATCAACGGAAAAGAGGTATCGGGCAAGGTCAGAGATGCCATCCGAGAGGGTGCGGAGAGGCTTGTGAAGGAAACGGGCATTCGTCCCGGCCTTGCGGTGATTCTGGTGGGGGAGGACCCCGCCTCTCAGATCTACGTAAGAAATAAGAAAAAGGCCTGCGAGGAAGTCGGATTCCTGTCTCGGGAGTATCGCCTGCCCGAGGGGACGACGCAGGAGGAGCTGCTGGGGCTCATTGACGAGCTCAACGGGGATCGGGAGATCCACGGCATTTTGGTTCAGCTGCCCGTGCCCCGTCACATCGACGATAAGGCGGTGATCGCCCGCATCGACCCGAAGAAGGACGTGGACGCCTTCTCCTTTGAGAACGTGGGCAGAATTATGACCGGGGACTTTGATTTCGTCCCCTGCACCCCTGCGGGGATTATGGAGCTTTTGGACGCATACGGCATCGACCCTGCGGGCAAGCGTGCCGTGGTCATCGGAAGAAGCAACATCGTCGGAAAGCCGATGGCGATGCTTTTGCTGCATCGGAACGCCACTGTGACCGTATGTCATTCCCGCACCGTAGACCTTTCTGCCATCTGCCGTGAGGCGGATATTCTGGTGGCGGCGGTGGGCAAGGCGAGATTTGTGCGAGAAGGCCGACCGTCTCCTCCCCCACGTCAATAACGTAATGCTTGCCGTCAGCAGAGGCTTCGACCACCTCGTAGGGGTGTCCGTCCTT
>JAFVYT010000223.1 GCA_017508505.1 Clostridia bacterium | reverse complement strand
ATTGGAAAAGCTCATTTCCGATCTGGAGGGAACCATGCGGGAGATGTTCACCGAGACCTTCGAGCAGATCCGCTATACCTTCCGTCAGATCTTTACGGAGCTTTTCGGTGGCGGCAGTGCGGACATCGAATTGACCAATAAGGAGGATCTGCTCAACTGCGGTGTGGAGATCAAGGTACAGCCTCCGGGCAAGGTCATCAAGAATCTTTCCCTTCTCTCCGGCGGCGAGCAGGCCTTTGTTGCCATCGCTCTTTATATGTCGCTCCTTCGCATCAACCCCAGCCCCTTCTGCATCTTTGACGAGATCGAATCGGCGCTGGACGAGGCAAACGTACGCCGCTTTGCCCAATACGTCAAAAAGCATAACGACAAGACCCAGTTCATCGTCATCACCCACCGCAGAGGTACGATGGAGGAGGCAGATACCCTCTACGGCATCACCATGCAGGAGAAGGGCGTCAGCGACTTCATTCGTCTGGACGTGGCGGAATCCGGAAAATTTGCATCGGACGGAAAGTGAGGAACCACCGTGGGATTTTTAGAAAAATTAAAGCAGGGTCTGACCAAGACCAAAAACGCCATTCTCCATCGGAGCGACGCTCTTTTTCGCGCCCTCTCCGGTGAGATCGACGAGGATTTTTACGAGGAGCTGGAGGAGATTCTGATCCTGGCGGATTTCGGAGCGGAAACCGCAATGGAGATCATCGATCTGCTTCGGGAAAAGGTCAAGGTGGACCGCATTATGGACGGGGACTCCGCCCGTCGCGCCCTGCGGGAGATTCTGGTCTCCCTTTTGCAAAGGGAGGGCCTGGAGCTGAAGCTTTCCACCTCTCCCGCCTCGATCCTTGTGATCGGGGTCAACGGCGTGGGAAAAACCACCTCCATCGCCAAGATCGCAAATTACCTGAAGGGTGAGGGCAAAAGCGTGATCCTTGCCGCAGGAGATACCTTCCGTGCCGCCGCACGGGAGCAGCTCGGCATCTGGGCGGAGCGCATCGGTGTGGAAATGATCAGCCAAGGGGACGGAGCAGACCCCGCCGCCGTGGTCTTCGACGCCGCCGCCGCTGCAAAGAAGCGCGGCGCGGACGTTCTCATCGTGGACACCGCAGGTAGACTGCACAACAAGAAAAATCTGATGGATGAATTGGCCAAGATCGGCCGCGTACTGGATCGGGAATTGGAGGGCTCGGATCGGGAGGTGCTTCTGGTTCTGGATGCCACCACGGGTCAGAACGCTGTCAGTCAGGCTAAGGAATTCGGCAAGAGTGCGGGCATTACGGGTCTTGTCTTGACCAAGCTCGACGGCACCGCCAAGGGCGGCATCGTCTTCTCTCTGAAAAAGGAGCTTGGCATCCCCGTCAAATTCATCGGTGTGGGAGAGGGCGTGGACGATCTTCGCCCCTTCGATCCCGAGGAGTTTGTGGCCGCCCTGTTCGAATAAATGAGGATCGGCATCTTCGGAGGTGCCTTTCAGCCACCTCACCTCGGGCACGAGCGGGCCCTTGCCGCCTTTCTGGAGGAAACGGACGTGGCACTTTGCTACGTGATCCCCACGGGGATCCCGCCCCACAAGAGAGCGGAGGAGGGGGTGGATCCCGTTCATCGTCTCGAAATGGCACGCCTTGCCTTCGAGCCTCTGTCCGAGCGGGTCAGGATCCTCGACAGGGAGCTTTTCTCCTCCGAGGTGTCCTACACCTACCTGACGCTGGAGCATCTGATGACCCTTCACCCCGACGGAGAGTTTTATCTGTT
>JAFVYT010000222.1 GCA_017508505.1 Clostridia bacterium | reverse complement strand
GATAGACCTTAAACCAAGCAAGTCGAATGGCAGAAATTACGTAGGCGGCGGCGTGAGCCTTGGGGAACATATACTTGATCTTTTTGCAGGAGGAGATGTACCAATCGGGCACGTCGTGAGCACGCATTGCCTCCTCCCACTCGGGGGTAAGCCCTTTTCCCTTTCGCACCTTTTCCATAATATCAAAGCTCATCTTCTTATCCATATTGTGATAGATCAGATAAGTCATAATATTATCTCGGGTTCCGATCACCTCGGAAATGGTACAGATGCCATCCTTAATCAATTCCTGTGCATTTCCGAGCCACACGTCAGTGCCGTGGGAAAGGCCTGAGATCTGCAAAAGGTCGGCAAAGGTTTTGGGATTGGTATCCTTGAGCATTTGCCGCACAAACTTCGTGCCGAATTCCGGCAAGCAAAGAGTCCCTGTTTCCACGCCGATCTCGGAAAGATCACATCCAAGAGCCTCGGAGTTTGCAAACAGACTCATAACCTTTTCATCCCGCATCGGAACGGTGAGCACGTTGATGCCGGTGTACTTTTCCAGCATCTTATACTTTGTGGGGACATCATGTCCGAGAATGTCAAGCTTTAAGACCGTATCATGGAGATAGGAGAACGCAAAGTGAGTGGTAACGGTTTCGGTTCCCTGACCGTCGGCAGGATGCTGAACGGGAGTGAAGTCATAAACGTCGCGATCGCGGGGGATTACGATGATTCCACCGGGGTGCTGACCCGTCGTCTTTTTCACTCCGGTGCAACCGGCGACGAGCTGGTTTTCCGCCGCACGGTTAACGACCTTTCCTTGCTCCTCCAGAAACTTTTTCACATAGCCGTAGGCATTCTTCTCCGCCAAGGTACCGATGGTTCCCGCACGGAACACGTTGCCCTCTCCGAAAAGCACCTCGGTATACTTGTGGGCATCAGCCTGAACGTCACCGGAGAAATTCAAGTCGATATCGGGGGATTTATCCCCAAAGAAGCCAAGGAAGGTCTCAAAGGGGATATCGTGCCCGTCAGAGATCATTCTCGTACCGCACAGAGGACAATCCTTGGGAGGAAGGTCAAAGCCGGAGCCAACGGAGCCATCCTCGATAAATTCGGAATGCTTACAAGTCTCATTGGGACAAAGATAGTGAGGAACCAGAGGGTTCACCTCGGAAATGCTGGCCATCGTAGCAACAAAGGACGAGCCGACAGAGCCACGGGAGCCAACCAGATACCCCTTTTCCTCGCTGTTTTGAACCAGACGCTTCGCAATGACGTAAAGAACAGAGAAGCCGTGCTTTTCAATGGAGCCAAGCTCCCTGCCCAAGCGATCCTCCACCAATTGCGGTAAGGGATCCCCGTACATTCTGTGTGCCTTCTCATAGCAGGCACGGTTCAGCTCCTCCACAGCCCCCTCCAAAGCGGGAGGATAGGAGCCCTTGGGGATGGGGCGAACCTCCTCCACCATATCACAGATCTTATTGGGGTTGCTGATAACAACCTCCTTGGCAAGCTCCGGAGGAAGGTAGGAGAATTCAGAGAGCATCTCTTCGGTGGTTCGCATATAGAGAGGAGTGTGCGAGGTGGCGTCGGGAAACTTCATACCCGCCAAAAGGATCTGGCGGAAGACCTCATCCTCGGGACGCATAAAGTGCACGTCACCCGTGGCGACGGTCATCTTCCCCTGCTTTTTGCCAAGCTCAATGATGCGTTTGTTGATGCTCTGAAGCTGCTCGACACCGTTGACCTTTTCCTTGCGCACAAGGTAATCGTTGTTCCCCAGTGGCTGGATCTCCATATAGTCGTAGAAATCGGCAATCTTGAGAAGCTCCCCGTAGCTTTTACCCTCGAGAATGGCAGAATACAATTCTCCCTCGGAGCAGGCAGAGCCCACGAGAAGGCCCTCTCTGTGCTCCTGAAGCAGGGTTTTGGGAATGCGGGGGTTGCGGGAATAATAATCCAGATAAGAACGAGAAACCAGCTTATAGAGATTCTTTAAGCCAACCTGATTCTTTACCAGAAGAATAATGTGGTAGGATTTGAGCTTTTTCGGATCACAGGAGGCACTCATAGCATTGTTCATACCGTCCAGATCCACAATGCCCTCCTGCTGCATCTTGCGGATCATCGCATCGAAGATCTTACCGAGGGTCTCGGCATCCTCAAAGGCTCTGTGATGGTTGAATTCCTCGATCCCGAAATAGCGTTGGAGGGTATCGAGCTTATGATTCTTCAGATCCGTGTTCAAAAACCGTGAAAGAGCAAGCGTATCCAGATATGCGTTTTTCAATGGAAGTCCGTTGTCCTCGGCAACCTTCTTGATAAAGCCAATATCAAAATTTGCGTTGTGGGCAATCAGAGTTCGGTCCCCTGCAAAGGCAAGAAACTGCTTTACCGCCTCCAAGGGGGTCGGAGCGCCCTTGACCATTTCATCGGTAATGCCCGTAAGCTTTACGATGTTCTCGGGAATCGGTACGCCCGGGTCGGCAAAGGTGGAAAAATGATCCAGAACCTCACCGTTGCGATAGAGCACGGCACCGATCTCCGTAATCTGGCAGGAGAGAGCGGAAAGACCCGTGGTCTCGATATCAAAGATCACAAATTCCGTATTTTCAAAGTCGCCGTGGGCCTCGCCGAAGAGCGCTCTGGCCGTATCATCGACAAAATAGCCCTCCATTCCGTAGATGACCTTCATTCCAAGCTTTTCGGACATCAGCATCGCATCGGGAAAGCCCTGCAGATTTCCGTGGTCGGTGATGGCAACGGCGCGGTGCCCCCAAGAATGGGCAAGCTTGACGATGTCCCCAGTTTCGATGGTGGAATCCATCGTACTCATTTTGGTGTGCAGGTGAAGCTCGATTCGCTTTTCCTCAGCGTCGTCGGAAATGGGGACGATGCCGATCTGCGAGACGCTTCTGGGACGGACGACCAATTCGTTTTCAAACTTGTCGAACTGAAGATTTCCCACTACGAGAAGGGGTGTTCCGGGAGATGCCTTCATCAGAGGCTTCACCTTATCTACAGCACCTGAGAACTTCAGCGTTGCAGAGGACGCACGGTCCGTCACGTATACCTTGACCCGAAAGCCGTCGGTACCGCGCATCTCCTTATCCTCCTCGGAAATGACCGTACCGCAGAAGGTGACGGGTCTCGGCCCTGAGGCGAGATCACGAAGGGGAACGAAGGTTTCCCAGTCGTCATCCTTAAAGGCTCTTCCGAGAAGTGTCTCGGGAGAGGAAAGATCAAACACGAGATGCCCTGCATAGACCCTCTTTTCCTCCCGATCCACGCGAAACTCGGTGTTGTCGGAAAGGCCGGTTGGAACCACAGAGGCCTCGGTTCTGGCCTCAAAGCCCGGAGCAGAGGGGACAAAGCCGCCTCCGCCGCCAAAGGAGGAGCCGCTTTTTGCAGGCTGTGAGGAGGCGGGCTTTACCACATCCTCGAACAGCATCGTAAATTTCGCGTGCTTATTGTATTCTTCGATGTCAAAGGCCTCAGAGTGAAGGGTCACCTCAAAGCGAAGACCAAACTCGGAAAAGATAATCTCGGAAAGAAGACGCTCGCATTCCGCAAGCTGAGGAAGGTCGGAATAGCCCGGCTTCATTTCAAAGCGAACCCTTCCCTCCTCCACTGTCATCACACTGTCGTCAAAGAAGCCCTTGGCCATCAGGGTATTGCGGGAAAGCTCCAGAAGAAGCTCCTCCTTATAGGAGGCGTCGAAGCATTCCGAAGGGTATTTCGGGAAAATAAAACAGCTCTTCAGCTGATAGGCCTCGGTCAAGCCCTTTTCCAAGGCATAGATGCGAGCCTTCGATACGAGGCGGGGAAAGTAAAAATCAATGCGGATCTCACGGGTCTCTTTATTGAGTCTGTATGTATAATCATCCAGAAGATCCAGAAGCTCTCTTGCCCCATCGTCGGGAGTATATTTATTAAAAAGCGCGGCAAACGGCTTTTTATTCACATCTTTCATCAGAGGAATCCTCAACCAATCGTTTAATTTCGTCAATGAGCACGTCGATTACCCGATCCTCGGGAATTTTCGACACGACAGACCCCTTTCGGAACAGAATCGCCTCACTGCGACCACCCGCGATGCCCACGTCGGCATCTCTTGCCTCTCCGGGGCCATTGACCACGCACCCCATCACGGCAACCTTGATCCGCCGACGGGGCGAAAGCTTCAGCACGGCAATGCGGCGCTCCAATTCATCTGCGATGCCCACAAGATCAATCTTGGTTCTGCCGCAAGTGGGACAGGACACCACGTCGATACCCCCATCCACAAGGCCGCAGGCAGAAAGGATGCGGCGGGCGGCGAGCACCTCCTGAGAAAGATCCCCTGTGGTCAAGGATACCCGAAGGGTATCCCCGATACCGTCAGTGAGAAGCGCACCGATGCCGACGGCGGATTTCACGATACCGTTCATCAACGTGCCTGCCTCCGTTACCCCGAGATGCAAGGGATAGTCACACGTTTCCGAAAGAAGGCGGTTGGTACGGATCATTCCGGGAACGTTGCTGGATTTTACCGAGACGACAATCTGATCGAAATCGTACGACTCCAAAAGACGAACCTTATCCAAGGCGCTTTCGCAAAGTGCCTCGGGAGTCGGCCCGCCGTATTTTACAAGAAGCTCACGCTCCACCGAGCCGGAATTGACCCCAACGCGAATGGGAATCCCCCGCTCACGGCAGGCACGGGCAACGGCGCGGACGTTTTCCTTTTCTCCAATGTTGCCCGGATTGATGCGGATCTTATCAATCCCCGCGGCGCAGGCCTCAAGGGCCAAACGGTAATCAAAATGGATGTCAGCGATCAGAGGAACGTGGGTGTTCTCCTTGAGACGGGCAATATTGCGAACCGCGTCCATATCGGGAACGGTAAAGCGGACGAGGTCACACCCCGCCCGCTCCAAATTCAGAATCTGAGAGAGCGTTGCCTCAAAATCCCCCGTGGGGGCATTGGTCATAGACTGAACCAAAATGGGCAGACCGCCGCCGATGGCCGTCGAGCCGATGCCGATTCGTTTCGTCATTTTCCGCATCGCAATACGCTCCTTTTTTCATTAAAACAATTTCTTCACGTCAAGTACGGTTACAAAGGCCATAAAGGCCAGAAGCACGACCATGCCGGCAAGGTGAACGTAGCCCTCCACCTTGGGATTGAGCTTTCTTCTCATCACGCACTCCACCAAGGTAAAGAGAATTCGTCCACCGTCCAACGCAGGCAGAGGTAACAGATTCATCACACCGAGGTTTAAGCTGATAAAGGAAAACAAGCTTAGGATGGATACGAAGCCCTGGGAGGTCGCAGTGGAAATGACAGATACCGTACCGACGGGACCCGAGACCGCCTCCATCCCGTATTTGCCCGTAATCAAATCCACGAGACTGTTATAGATCATTTTCACCGTAGAAACGGACTGGGTCACGGTTTGCTTGAGCAAAACCCCAAGGGTGGGTCGAACTCCCTTAACACGAAAGTCGACCATCCCCATCGTAACTCCCTCGACGGTCTCCGTGGGGAACACCACGTCCTCGAGAAGAACCTCTTGACCGTCTCGGAGGACCAGGATGTCAACGGGCTCCGTGCCCTTCAAAGCAATGGTGTTTCCGATGTCCGTATAGTCGATGATACGGCTGCCGTCAATCTTTAAAATCTCATCCTCCTCCTGAAGCCAGGCGTCAGAAACGGGCTCGATGCCGCGCTCAAAGTCTCCGATGACGCAGGAGCCGACCTGACGGGTCATGGCAAGGAGAATGAACATAGCGATCATTCCCGAAAGGATATTCATAACAGAGCCTGCAAAAAGAACGATCAATTTCTGCCAGCGAGGGCGATTGACCAAGGCGTGGGGGTCGTCATCCTCCCCTTCCTCCCCTTGCATCGCAGTAAAGCCGCCAATGGGAAGAGCGCGAAGGGAATACACGATGTCCGTTTTCTTTGAGGTGCGGGAGAAGATCTTGGGTCCCATTCCCACCGCAAACTCCAAAACCTTGACCTTACAGGCACGTGCGGCAAGGTAATGCCCCAATTCATGGAGGAAGATCATGACACCAAAAACCAAAAAGGCCACGAGAATACCAAGGATCGTTTGCATCAATAATTCCTTTCAACAAAATGCATTTGATCTTATTTTAAATCGATTTTTCAATTCCATTCCCAAATCGCTCAAGAACTCTTCTTTTCACCGTCCGATCCAAATCCAGAATCTCCTCCACGCCGGGCTCAATAAGTGCCGTATGAAGAGCAACCTCCTCCTCCACAATGCGGAAAATATCAAGAAAGGAGATCTTTTCCCGAAGGAAGAGAGCGACGGCAGACTCATTGGCCGCATTCAAGACGGTGGTGTAGGTCCCCCCGAGGCTTGCGGCAGTACGGGAGCAGCGAAGAAGCGAGAAGGTCTCCTCGTCCGCTGCCTCAAAGGTCAAGGTCAAGGGCTTGGAAAAATCAAGGGAAGTGCAGAGCCCCTCGGTGCGATCCGGATAGGTCAAAGCAAACTGAATACAATGCCGCATATCGGGATGCCCCATCTGCGCGATGGTGGAGCCGTCAACAAAGGTGACCATAGAATGGACGATGGACTGACGGTGCACCGTGATCTCGACCTGCGAAGCCGGAACGTCAAACAAGCGAACCGCCTCGATCAGTTCAAGACCCTTGTTCAAAAGAGTGGCGGAATCGATGGAGATTTTCCTTCCCATATTCCATACGGGATGTGCCAGTGCCCGAGCGGGAGTAACCCCCTCCAGCTCCTTGCGGGACTTCCCAAAGAAAGGACCGCCGGAAGCGGTCAGAACGAGGTGAGAAAGATATTTTCTGTCGTTGAAGGAGCCGGAAAGGCACTGAAAGATCGCCGAATGCTCACTGTCCACCGGAAGGATGCGGCAACGGTTCCTTTTTGCGGTGGAAAGGATGATCTCCCCTGCCGCAACAATGGGCTCCTTATTGGCCATTGCAACGTGCTTGCCCTCCTCCAAAAGTGCCAGGGTGGGAAGGATTCCGTTTGAGCCAAGGATGGAATTTTCCGTCACGTCCGCGGGACAAGCGCGGCACATCTCAAGGATACCCTCCTCGCCGGAAAGCACCTTGGTATCCGTATCCGCAACCGCAATGCGAAGCTCCCGTGCGGCATCTTCGTCCCGTACGGCGCAATAGAGAGGATGAAACTCGCGGATCTGATCCTCCAGCATTCCAACGTTCCGATCGGCACAAATGCCGGTTAAACGAAAACCACGTTCCCGCACGACCTCAATGGCCTGCGTGCCGACGGAGCCCGTAGACCCCAAAATACATACGTTTTTATTCATTTTATCAAGCAATCAAAAAGCCGGAGCCAAAGGCAGCGATCACCAGGAGGAAGGAAAGCCCGATAGCAAGAGTGGAGTCGAAGCGATCCATCACACCGCCGTGTCCGGGAAAGATCTTGCCGTAATCCTTTATTTGATGGTGGCGCTTAATGGCAGAAGCGAAAAGATCTCCAAACTGTCCTACGACAGAAAGGAGTGCCCCCAAAATGGCAAAGAACAAAATGCTGGCGTTGACTTGAAAAAAAGCACGGAGAACGAGAGCATACCCTGCAAAAAAGATCATATTCGCAATCACGCCCCCAATAGAACCCTCCACCGTTTTTTTGGGAGAGATCGCAGGGCAAAGCTTATGCTTTCCGATGGCCCTTCCCGTAAAATAGGCAAAAATGTCGGAGATCCAAGCACCGAAAAATACCAGAAGATAGACGTATTTTCCGATCTCATTTCCATCGTCCAGATAGCGGATCAGGCAGATGGCGGAAAAGGAAACGGAAACGTACAAAATCTGTGCGATCAGGCCGTAGACCCGTTCCGTGGGAATGCGGTTGTCAAGAAAGATCGAGGTGAGCTGGACCGTAACGAAATACAAGCCGCAAAACAGAAAGAGACAGCGGAAAAGGTCCATCGAGCCGAGTCTCACCGTGAAAAGCCAAAGCAAAAAAGGAAGGAAAGCAACGAGAACAGAGGGCACGAGAAAAGCCTTCTCCTTTGAGAAGCCGAGGCAACGGAGCATTTCCAAAACGGCAATGACGGAAACCAAGGTCCAAAAGAGAGGCCAAATGATCGTATGAGAAAAAATGCACACGGGGATCATAATCAGTCCGCAGACAAATCCCGTAAGAAAACGCGTCATAGCTTATTCTTTCCTTTCAATCACACCGCCAAACCGTCTCTCGCAGCCTGCAAAATAGCGGATGGCCTCATCTACGTCTTCCTTTTTTATGTCAGGCCAAAGCTTGTCGGTGAAATAAAACTCGGCATAAGCCGACTGAAACAAAAGAAAATTGGAGAGGCGCATCACGCCGCCGGTGCGGATCACAAGATCCACATCCGGCTGATCGGCCGTATAGAGGCAACGGGAAATATCCTCAGGGGTGATCTCGCGCTTGCCCTCCGCAGAAAGAAGAGAAAATGCGCGGCAAAGCTCGTCCCGAGAGCCGTAGTTCAGCGCAAGGTTGAGCTGATTCTTGTATACGGAGGATTTCTCCTCCACCTCAGCCATCAGCCTTTGAATCTCAGGAGAAAAGGCGCTGCGGTCTCCAATGAAACGGAAGCGCATATTCTTCTCCTTCTGCATCCCCATCCACTCGTTGAGATACTGAACCAAAAGGCCCATAATATTCTGAACCTCGTCCTGCGGACGCTTCCAGTTTTCCGTAGAGAATGCGTAGAAGGTGGCCACCTCGATGTCAAGATCCACGAGGTATTCCGCAATGCGCTTGAAATTCTCCGCGCCCTCCCGATGTCCGGCAAGGCGCGGCAAGCCTCTCTTTTTAGCCCAGCGCCCGTTACCGTCCATAATGATGCCAACGTGCCGAGGCTTTTTCATACTTGACCCTGAATGGTCGGAGGAAAGGAGTGCCATCAGACGCTCATAATCTCCTTCGATTTATCGGCAGCCATTGCATCCAGGCTCTTGACGTACTTATCGGCGAGCTCCTGAACCTCCTTCTCAGAGATCTTCTGCTCATCCTCAGTCATTTCGCCGTTCTTTTTCATGGCCTTGATCTTATCCATCGCGTCGCGTCTAACGTTACGAACAGCAACCTTTCCGTCCTCTGCAAGACGGGAAACCTGCTTGGTCAATTCCTTTCTTCTCTCCTCGGTAGGCTGAGGGAAGGCAAGACGGATGGTCTTTCCGTCGTTTTGAGGGGTGATGCCGATATCGGAGGCAAGGATCGCCTTTTCAATATCCTTTACGCTGGATGCATCCCAAGGAGTGATCACGAGCATTCTTGCCTCGGGGGTAGCGATCTGTGCAAGCTGATTGATGGGAGTGGGAGAGCCGTAGTAATCCACGGTCACACGATCCAGAATGGAGGCGTTGGCACGCCCTGCACGAACGGAGGAAAATTCTCTCTCGGTGGCCGCAAGGCACTTCTTCATTTTTTCTTCAAAATCACGGATTTCAAGCTTCATAGTATTCATCCTTTCAAAAAATATGTTCTTTCTATATGTTCTTTTAGGTCAAGCGTTCACAATGGTACCGAGCTTTTCGCCCATTACGGCACGGATGATATTTTGAGGGTCGCTGAGACCAAACACCAAAACGGGAAGGGCATTCTCCATGGAAAAGCTGGTGGCGGTGGAATCCATCACCGCAAGGTTCTGAGAAAGCACGTCGATATAACGGATGTTCTCCAAACGCTTCGCATTGGGATCCTTCTTGGGGTCTGCCGTATACACTGCGTCGATGTTCTTGGCAAGCAGAACAATCTCTGCGTCGATCTCCTTGGCACGGAGCACGGCGGCGGTATCCGTCGAGAAGTAGGGACTGCCGATGCCGCAGGCAAAGATGACCACTCTGCCGTGATTGAGGTGAGAAACCGCCTTATCGCGGATGTAGGTCTCGGTAAAGGTCTCCATCTCGATGGCGCTCATCACACGGGCATCTACCCCGAGGTGCTCGAGAGCATCCTGCAGAGCAAGCGAATTGATGGCGGTGGCGAGCATTCCCATATGGTCGGCTCTGACACGCTGGAAATCGGTTCCTTGCTTGCCTCGCCAGATGTTCCCTGCCCCCACTACAATGGCAACCTGAACACCAAGCGCAACGCACTCCTTCACCTTCGTGCAAATGCGGTTCAACAACTCAAAATTATAAATGGAATTGCCGTCGCTCCCCTGTGCAAGAGCCTCTCCGGAAAGCTTCAGCAACACTCTCTTATACTTCGGTTCCATAACGCCTCCATAATAGCATAATTCTTCCTATTATTTTATCGAAAAAAGATGAATTTGTAAATACCAATTACAAAATTTGATAAAAGAAAAGAGCAATAAAATTGCTCTTTTCTCGAAACTTATTTCTTTTTCACGAAATACCAGAAGCAAACACCGATTCCCGCAGCAACAACCAACACAATGATGATCACACCAACAAGAAGTGAGGAGGAATCCTTTTCTTCCTCTGCAGGGGTAGCAGGAGCGGCAGTGTCCTGTCCCTCCCCATCACCTGCGGGAGGGGTTACAATGGGATCGTCGGTAGCGGGAGGTGTAACAGGATCGACGGAGTCTGAGGCAGACGAGGCCAAAACAAACACACCTGCCACGTCGCTTTCAAAGGTGACGGTCTTTGCCGTAGCATCCATCTCGAAATCAAGCTCCTTGATTTCGCCATCTACCAGCAGAAGAACCTGATCGACGGTAAAGGAGGGAACGGGAACGGTAAAGCTGACCTTACCCTTGGGCTGAACGGCGCTGCCGTTCTTGTGGAAGGTAAGGGACCAGACGGAAAGCTCCTGTCCCTCGGAAAGTGCGCCGGAGGCCGCAAGGTACGCATCGCTTCCCTCGGGCTCTGCTTCAGCACTGAAGTTGGTATCGGCGCCGAAAACGCCCTTTTCGGTTTCTACGCTCACCTTGCCGTCATCGGAGGCGGCGGAGCAAGGAATCGTCTCGGAGGTGGTCTCACCGCAACGGGAGCATTCGCCCTCCATCAAGCCCTCCTCGGAAAGGGTGGGCTCCTTGACAATGACAGGTGCCTTAAAGGCGTGTCCGAGGGCCTTGACCACACGGGTATCCTCGTGCTTGCAAACGGAGCACTCGCGAACGTCCTTTCCTGCCTCGGTGCAGGTGGCTGCCTCCTCCATCGCCCAATTACCGTAGCTGTGACCGGTGGCGGGGATGGACTCTACGTCGGGAACGCCGCAACGAGAGCAGATGCCCTCCTTTTCACCGGGCTCGGTGCAGGTGGGCTTTTGGGTCACGGTGGGATTGGCAAAATCGTGACCGAGCTTTTCAATGGGACGGGTCTCGGGATTGGAGCAAACGGAGCATACGCGCTTCACTTCTCCGGGGGTGGTACACTTGGCGGGCGTTACCTCCTGCCAAGCGCCATAGGAGTGGGTCTGGCTCTTCGGGATGGGCACGTCCTTGGCGGCACCGCAATCCTTTGCGGTGCAGGTATAGTGGGTGTTTCCCGCCTCCTTACAGTCGGCAGGCTTCGTAACGTTCCCCGCATCCCAGGTGTGAGCGGTTTCATTCACGTGGCCGCAATCGGCACAAACCTGCTTATGCTTATCGTCGTTCACCTTGATAAAGGAGGTTCCGTAGTCGTGGGTCGTGCAGTTAACGGTGATCTTTGCAGTGGCGTTACCAAACGTATTCTTTCCGCCACCGGAGTCTCGAGATTCACCAAAGGTTAAGGTAACCGTATGATCACCGATCGCCGCGTCGTCCTTGATCTTAAACGTAAGGGTCGCAATTTTTCCTGTAGCAGTATTGTCGGTAGTTGAAAGAGAATCTGCCCAGCGAAGGGTGTAAGGAGAGCTGATGGTGGGGCTGGGCGTTGTCCAACCTGCCAAGACAATTCCATTGGAAACGCCTGTTAATTCCAGACCCTCTCCCCAAGCAATCGTAAATTTCATTGTAATAAGCCCGGGGTTGCTATCCAAATTCACATTCACATTCACAGTATCGCCGCGCTTTCCGGCAGCGCCGCTCAAGGAAAGGGTTCCATTTCCGGCAGCGTAAGCGGAAATGGAGAAGGTAGCCAAAACCAAAACTACCATTAACAGAAAAGAAAAAACTTTTTTCATCGTTATACTCCTTTAACCAATTTGAACATTCCAACCGGCCAAATAGCGGTCAAAAACAACGCCATCCCAGTCAGTAATTTCGCCGTCGCCATCAATATCCAATGCCAGGTCTGAGGAGATCTCAACACTCCAACCGGCAAGATAACGGGCGAGCAATACGCCGTCCCAGTCAGTCAGATCGGCATCTCCGTCCAAATCACCAACAGCGACGATCGGAGCCTCGGTAACACCGAGGGAAGCGGTGGCATTCAGGGTTGCTACGGCGCCGTTCTGCGCATTGTGGAGAATCACGGTAACAAGGATCTCGTCATCCGCCGTCGCCTCCAGGCCTTTCACGGCAAAGGTGAAAATCTCACCTGCGGCAGAGGCATTCTCAAAGACCATTGTGCCATACTGCTTCTCTGCCTTATAGTCAGAAAGGATGCAGTCCACAAGCCACTGTCCGCTGACTACCTGAAGCTTATCCCCTACGCGGATCTCGATCAGAGCAGAGGTAAAGGCGGGGCAAGCGCTGAGAGATACAGTAACGGTAGCAGAGTTGCCAACGGCGACAGAGCTGTGGGTCACATCAAGATAGACGGCGGGCACATTCTGAGAATCGGGAATCAGGGGTGTGGTATTGCTGAGAGCCTGAGGATTTCCACCGATGGGAAGACCGCCCACAGGAGGGGCATCGGTTCCACCGCCGGGAACGAGGGCGCCGTTGCCCCCCTCTTCCCCGTCGGAGCCGGTGAGAAGAAAGATGACGTCGCGATCGGAAACGATTCCGTCGCCGTTGAAATCCGCATTCTGATTCAAAAGATACTCCGCGGGCTTAAAGGTGTTGTAAAGCAGGTGGAGCGCGTCGGCACGATCCTTCGCGGTACCGTTGCCGTCAAGGTCTCCCACTACAAGCTCCTTTACGGTGACGTTGAATTGACAGCTCTTTCCCTCGTAAGTAACGGTCAGGGTCTGCTCTCCGAGAGTATCGGAGGAAAAGCCCGTAACCATAGAGGAAAGCAGCTTGATCTCGTCGCTCGTGTCATTGTCATAGCTCAATTTGATCCTTCCGCCGGAAACCAAAAGGACCTCACCCTCGTAATAAACGAGCTTTGCGGGCAAGGATACCAATTCAATGGCACTCAATTCCTTTGCAAGCACGGTGATTCTAAGCTTCTCTGCGGCCTCAACGGAGCCGTAGACTACGATCAGATCCTGAGGGCCCACAAGAGCAGAATTATAATCCTGAATCATCTCAGGGATAAGGTCGAAGACATCGTGGCTCAAATCATCGTAGTTCACGGTGATCTTACCACCGGTCAGATCAAGATTTTTCCCTTCCTTGACGGTGAGGGTATCGGGAAGCGCGGAGATGGAAACGCTTGTAACCTGTTTTTCGGAAACAGCGATGGTGACGGTATCGGTAAACACATCCTCAAAGGTAATGGTAAGGGTCACGTTGCCGGGGGTATCGGAGTGAAAGCCTGATACCATACTTTCTGTGATGTCGATCTCCATAAAATCTTCGGGGTCGTTCTCATAGATAACGTGGATCTTGGCACCGGCCAGATCCAAGGACTCCCCTACCTTATAGCTGGTTTTGGGAAAATCGGACACAACGATGCCTGTGACCTCCTTGGCGCGGACGGAAACCGAGAAGGTAACACTCAGACCCTGATAATGAACGGTGACGATCTGCTCCTCAAGAAGCGTCGGATCGTAGCCGACAATCATTTCAGGCTCCACAGGAATGGGAACCAAGGGATCGCCGGCATTGGATGCATCCACGTAAGATACGGAAGCGTCGGTCAGATCCAAGGGTTCATTTTCAAAATAAGCAAGCTTGGAGGGGTAGGAAACCCAAACAAGAGACGGGATCACACAGAAATCAAACCCGGCCGCCTCTGCAAGGCGCTCGGCAGCGGAATCCGACTCACCGAAGACAGTCACGTCATCGGAGTTGACAAAGGCATCCTCGTGAGCATCGGTCTCGGCATCGTAGAAGACGACAGAGGCACCATCAAGGCCGGAGAAGGCAGCCTGTGCAACGTACTGCACCCAATCGGGGATCACGATCTTCCCGGCGACGGCTCCGTGATAAGAATAAAGAACCGAGCCAATCCGAACAAATTCGTTCTGAGACGCGGTGGCAAGCCAAGGGGTGTCATCAAAGGCAAGATATCCAACGAAGTCCACGCTGTCTGCTCCGAAAAGCGTTTCCAGCAAGCTACACCCGCGGAAGGCGGCAGCGCCGATGGAGGTAACAGACTCCGGAAGCGAAACGGAGACAAGGCTCGTATTCCCTTCAAAGGCAGAGGCCGCAACGGAGGTCACAACGTAGTTCTCCGATGAAGACACAACCGTTTCGGGAATCACAAGAGCAGACTCCGCCCCATCGTAAGAAGTCACGGAAGCGGTATGAAGTGTCTTATTCAAGGTGTAGACCACACCTTCGACCTTGACGGTCGGAGTTTCGGGCTGATCTGTTCCTCCGCCGGTACCGGGTTTAATCACTACGGGAGGAGTCTCCACGGCAAAGGCCTGCACGGGAACGGCAGAGAACAGAAAAACGAAGGCAAAAAGCATCGCGAAGAATCGTTTGGTGCGTTTCATCGTTTTCTCCTATCGGGTATAGTTTGATACGAATTCATTTTATCATAGTCTTCTTCCTCTGTCAAACCAAAGACGCATTTTTTTACAAGGAAAATAAAAGAAAAGCCCCGAAAAAATCGGGGCTTTTATAAATGCAACTTATTTGGAGGTGAGCTTTGCAATTTCTTCTGCGAAATTGTCCTCTCTCTTCTCCAGACCCTCACCCTTCTCGTAGCGAACAAAGGCGGCGAGCTTGAAGTCATCGCCGATCTCCTTGGCAACGGAAGCCAAGTACTTGGCAACGGTGAGCTTGTCATCCTTTACGTATGCCTGCTCGGAGAGGCAGTTAATGGTGTAGAACTTGTTGAGCTTACCCTCTACCATCTTGGCAATGACAGCCTCAGGCTTCTTGGCATTCTTCTCGTCGTTCTTGATCTGGGTCGCAATGATTTCCTTTTCCTTCTCGATGGCATCGGCAGGAACGGAAGCGGGATCCAAATACAGGGGGTTCATAGCGGCAGCCTGAAGGCAAACGTTCTTTGCAGCTTCAAAGAATGCGTCGTTCTCCACAACCTTGTCCATCTTCACAACAACGCCGATGTTGCCCTTGCCGTGTACGTAGGAAGCAGCAGCACCCTCGATGATCACAAAGCGGCGGATGTTGATGTTTTCACCGATGGTGAAAATCTTATCCTTCAGAGCAGCCTCTACGTCGAGACCGTCGGCAAACTCCTTCTTGAGAAGCTCTTCGACGGAAGCGGGACGGGTCTTCAGGATGATCTTGAGCAGATCGTTCACAAACTCGCCGAAAGCAGCGTTCTTTGCGGCAAAGTCGGTCTCGATGTTCACCTCGATCATAGCGGCGGTGTGGGTCTCGGAATCCAAAAGGATCGAAACAAGGCCCTCAGCGGCGATACGGGTGGACTTTTTGGCAGCAACGGCAAGGCCCTTCTCACGAAGGATCTTGATGGCCTCTTCCTCGTTGCCGTTTGCTTCTACAAGAGCCTTCTTGCAATCCATCATACCGATGCCGGTCTTGGCTCTGAGAGCGGCAACTGTCTTGGCACTAATTTCCATAATCAATGATTCCTTTCTATTATGCTTCGGTGGTTTCTTCGGCAGCAGCCTCAGCAGCAGCGGCCTCGGTTACTTCCTCGCTCTGCTCGGGAGCGAAGGCATCGTCGCCCTGGTGGCCCTCGATAACGGCGTTAGCCATCACGGAGGCGATCAGACGAATGGCGCGGATGGCATCGTCGTTACCGGGGATGATATAATCTGCCTCATCGGGATCGCAGTTGGTATCCACGATGGCGATCATGGGGATACCAAGCTTTTTGGCTTCGAGAACAGCGTTTCTTTCCTTCTTGGGGTCAACCACAAAGATGGCGCTGGGAAGACCATCCATCTCCTTGATACCGCCGTAGTTCTTCTCGAGATCGGCAATCTCCTTCTTGTGCTCGAGCACTTCCTTCTTGGGGAGAAGGTCAAAGGTGCCGTCCTCCTCGAACTTCTTGAGCTTGTTGAGTCTGGCAATGCTCTTCTTAATGGTCTTGTAGTTGGTCAGCATACCGCCGGGCCAACGAACGTTCACGTAGTACATACCGCATCTGAGCGCCTCTTCCTTGATGGCGTCCTGAGCCTGCTTCTTGGTACCGACAAACAGAATGCTGCCGCCCTCCTGAGCAAGATCGCGAACGAAGTTGTAGGCTTCCTCAACCTTCTTCACGGTCTTTTGCAGGTCCACGATGTGGATACCGT
>JAFVYT010000221.1 GCA_017508505.1 Clostridia bacterium | reverse complement strand
TCGGATGAAATCAAATCCGTCTAAATACAACCCTGCGAAGCAGGATTTCATCGCAAACGCGATTTCATCCACCGGAGGTGGATTTCACCCGTCGAAGACGGATTTGACTGCGTGTTCTCCGTTAAGGATAACACGCTAAAAGACTCCGGTCTTTTTTTAAGCGTCCTTTTCCTTTTTTGGCAGCTTTGTGCCCAGCCCCTTGATTCTCTCGGAGATCTCGGAAAGAATCCGCCACAGATCCCGCTTTTTTCCGTAAACTCTGGGACGGAACAGGATGTCCAGAGGGCGAGACAGGAGCGAAGCCAGTATCACCGCAAAGCCCACTCCCTCCACCAAGGGGGTTCCCAGACGAAACAGCGCCGTCAAGACACCGCACAAAATTCCGAAGATCACCTTTCCCGTGCGAGTCACGGGGGTGGAATCCGGATCGTTCCCGAAGAAGATCAACGCCAGAGGAATCCCCCCGGAAAAGATCTGATACAGCATCCAAAGCCCCGCATCCTCCGCGGGAGAAAAGAGGTAAAAAAGCGCCGCCGCAGAAAAGGCAAAGCAAAGAGGCACCTGCCAGGAGATCACCCGTCGCACAAAGAGATAAAGACCTCCCGTAACCAAAAGCAAAACGGAAACGGATCCGATGCCTCCGGGGGTCACTCCCGCAAGAAAATGCGTCAGGTCCGCATCCGCGGGAATGTCCCCACCCTTCAAAAGGGAAAGGACTCCCACCTCCACCGCCGCGTCCGACTGGATAACGGGAGTCACGGAGAAGGCAGGCAGATGCACAAAGGGCTGAACGAGTCGTACCGTCGCCCCGGGAAAGGCCAAATATAAAATCGAAAGGGATGCCAGAACGGAATTGAGAAAGTGCCGTGTGAAGGGACGGGTCAGGTGCCCGAAGACCACCACCGCAAGAAGCGCCCCCAAGGGAATGATCCAAAGGGAGACCCCCGCAGGCAGAGCCATGGCAAAGATGGACGCTCCCACGAAGACCGAAAGATCCTCAAGCCCACCGCGACACTTCAAAAGGCTCTTCATCCCCCATTCCAAAAGGCCGAAGGAAAGCAGGGAAAGCGCCAGAATCACAAAGGCCCGAGGCCCGAATACGTAGATGCCCCAAACCAGCGAGGGGGACAGGGCAATGAGCATATCCGCCATCACGGCGCGGCTCCCCTCCTCCGTGCGAAGGTAAGGGCCGCGAAGGGATTTATTTTGTGCCATCCTCTTCTCCTTTCCGACTCGGGTCAAAGAGCCCCTTCCCCTCCCGAATGGTCTCGGTCAAGGGGAGGCGTGCAGGGCAAATATAAGTGCAAAGGCCGCACTCGCTGCAGGCCTCGATGCTGTAGGCGAGGGCTTTTTTTTCTTTGTTCCTCTTCACCGCGTCATAAAGCTCCATCGGCATCAGACGGATGGGACAAAGACGGGAGCACCGTCCGCAGCGGATGCAGTTTTCCTCTCGGTAGTCAGGCACCCGAAGGGCGATCACCGCGCTGACGCACTTGGTCACGGGAACGCTGTCCTCCGGGACGGCCTCCCCCATCATCGGCCCGCCCGAAAGGATCCTGTCAGGGGTGCAAACCGTTCCGCCGCAGTTTTGGATCACGTCGGCAAAGGCCGTCCCGATCGGCACGATCAGGTTGGAGGGAGTCTTGATGCAGTCCCCACTCACGGTCACAAGCCTTTCCACTGCAGGCATCCCCGTAACGAAGGCACGGTACACCGCGTAGCAGGTCTCTACGTTGAAAATCACAAGACCCATATCGATGGGGAGCATCCCTGCAGGGATCTCACTTCCCGTCAAGGCGCTCACCAGGTGCTTCTCATCCCCTTGGGGGTATTTGGTACGACAAACGGCCACCGCAAAGCTCGGACTCTTCCCGAACACCCTTTGCAATGCGGGCACTGCGTTTTCCTTGTTGCTCTCCAGGGCAAAGATCGCCCTTTCACATCCCGTAGCACGCAGTAGGATCTTCACCCCCGCAACCACCTCTGCCGTCTTTTCCAAAAGCAGGCGATGGTCGGAGGTCAGATACGGCTCGCTCTCCGCACAGTTGATCACGATGCGCGTCGCCTTGCCCCTTGCGGCCTCCAGCTTTTGCGCGGTGGGGAACGCCTTCCCTCCCATCCCCGCAATGCCCTTGGCACGAATATGGGCAATCAATTCCTCCGGCTCTGCCTTTCCGATGGGCTTGGAAAAGGGCTGCACCGAGGGGCAGATCTCATCCTTATGGTCGTTTTCCAGCACAATGGCCTCGCTCTCTCCGAGGGTGGTCATCACACGGGAAACGGAAAGCACCTTACCGGAAACGCTGGCATGGTATACGCTTTGCCCATCGGACGTGGCGGCAATGCGCTGTCCCTTGAGAACACGCTCTCCCACCGCGACCTCCGGCACCGCCGGCTCCGACTTATTCTGCAAAAGAGGGATCGTCACAAGGTTCGGTGCGGGCATCGTTTGAATGGGCTCTCCTGCGGTGAGCTTTCGCCCATCCAGAGAAAGTCCCCCGCGAAACGAAAATGCCATCTTCGCTTTTCTCCTTTCCTTTTTCGGGCCGAGCCCGAACGGAATCCTATTCTATTTTACAGTATAGCATTTTTTCCTATTCTTTTCAATCCCCTTTTTTATCGCAAAAGGAGCGTGCGTCCTTCGCCCGGGCGCCAAAAGGGCCGATCCCCGAGGGGATCGGCCCTTACCTTGTATTCTATGGCATCGATCAAGCGTTTCTTCTGATCTTCTTTGTGGTGGTCTTCTCGAATTCCGTATCGCGGATCTTAATGCGGGTCACGTACTTATACGAGGGCAGATGCTCGGTCAAGGCACGAATGTCGGCGAGGATCTTGGCCTCGTCCGGAGTCACGCCCAGCTCCTTGACCTTGTCCTTGGAAAGAAAGACCTCCGCGAGAATGACAGTCTTTTCCTTCTCGTCCTTCACGCCGCGCACCACCACCTCTGCGATGTAGGGCACGTTCATAATATAGTTTTCCAATTCCTCGGGATATACGTTCTTACCGTTGTCCAGAACGATCAGGTTCTTGCAGCGTCCCGTGATAGAAAGGTATCCTCTTTGGTCGATGACCCCCAGATCTCCCGTGTGGAACCAGCCGTCCTCCATCACGGCGGCGGTAGCCTCAGGATTCTTGTAGTAGCCGAGCATTACGGTTTCACCCTTGACGCAGATCTCGCCCTTGCCGTCTTCGCCGGGCTTGTCGATCCTCACCTCAAGGCAGGGCAAGGGCATCCCCACCGTCTCGGGGTCTGCATACTTGTTGTTGCGGTTCACGCTGACCAGAGGAGAGCACTCGGTGATGCCGTAGCCCTGGCATACGGTGATGCCCACCGTCTCAAAGAACTGAATGACCTCGGAGCGAAGCGGTGCCGCACCCACGACCATCAATTTCAGCTTGCCGCCGAAGGTCTCATGGAGCTCCGCAAAGAGCTTTCTTCTCACGTCGATGCCCAATTTCAATAGAAGCTTGGAGATCTTGGCACCCTTTTGGAAGGTACCCCACTTGCCTCTCTCCTCCATGGTAGCGCGGATCTTTTTGTAGAACAACTCCAAAAAGGCGGGAACCAGATAAATAAAGTCAGGCTGATACAGCTTCAGATTCTTCAGAATCGCCGCAAGGGAATCGTTGATGCAGGTGGTTGCGTGGCGATGCAGATACACCAAAAGCCCCACCACCGCCTCATAGGTGTGGTGATAAGGCAGAACAGAAAGTCCCACCGTGAGAATGTCCGCCACCTGCAGGCCGTGGTAAACCTCCTTGACCAGATTCTTCTCGGACAGCATTACACCCTTGGCCACGCCGGTGGTACCGGAGGTGTAAACCAAAAGCTTCATCTTTTCGGGATCGGAGGCGGCCATATTGGACGTATATTCCTCGTACCCCTCGTCCAAAAGGGCTTCGCCGCGGGCCTTGAGAGCGGTAAAGGAGAGAAATTCACCGTCGTTTTCCTCACGGTCAAAGCCGATGAAATATTTCACCTCGGAAAGCTCCGCTCTTCTCTCACGGAAGAGCTTTTCAAACTGCTTGGAGTAGAAAATCACCTTCGCATCTCCGGAGGTGAGAACGTACATCATATCGTCAGGAGGCAGGAGCTTGTCCACGGGCAGATACACCCCTCGGGAGCAAAGAACGGTCAGGTATACGTTGATCCAGTTGTAGCTGTTATCCGCAACACAGGCAAGATGCTCCCCGTCCAAGCCGAGCTCTGCCAAAGCACTGCCCAGCGCCCTCACGTCGCGTCCAAACTGACGGAAGGTGGCCTCGCACAGCTCCTGCTTTGCGTTTTTGTACTTGTATGCAACCTTGTCGGGACACGCCTCCTCCGCTTGGGTGATGATGTCTAAAATTCGATCGATCTTGGATACCTCATTCAGAGGAAGCACCTTATACTTTTTTGCCATTATTTCTTTCTCCGTTTCATCTGGTTTCGAAAACCATATTATCAGATTTTGCTTACTATGTCAATATCTTTTTTTCTCTTTTTTTCGGTTTTCGAATCTTGACGATACCGTCAGAATATGCTATACTCCCTTCGGTACCGTCATCCCCGCAAAGATGTTGACTAATCAATTTTAACACAGAATGAACTATTTTTCAAGGAGATATGATGGAAAAACAAAAAAATACCCTCCCGATCGCCGCGAGATGGCAGGATTTTCCCGATATTGAGCTCTATATGGATCAGGTGATCTCCGTTTTGGAAAAGCATCTTGTTCCCTATTTCCCCGATGAAAAGTGCATCACCCCCACCATGATCAACAACTACGTCAAGCAAAGGCTGATCCTCCCGCCTCAAAATAAGCGCTATGCCAAGGGTCAGCTGACGCGGCTTTTTATGATCTGCATCCTAAAGAGCTTTATGCAGCTCTCGGATATCCGCCTTCTTTTGGAGAATCTCTCCCTTTCCCGCACGGACGAGGAGCTTTTTGACCTCTTTGCCGCCGAGCTGGACGGAAGCGTCAAGTGGGTGATCGAGCATATCACCCCGGAAAAGGATCACGACGCCCCCACGGAAAAGGTGCTCCGCGCCTCCCTGAACGCCTTCGCCTCCATCGTCTTCGCACGGATCGAGTTCCGCCGCGCCGCGGAGGACTTCGTCCCCCTTGCCGAGGAGGAGGAAAAAAGCGAGAAAAAGGAAAAGAAGGACAAAAAGGAAGAAAAGAAAAAGGAAAAGCGCGAGAAAAAATAACGCAAAAAAAAGACGACCGATCGGTCGTCTTTTTTCTTGTCTCTTTGCTTATCTCTCGCAAACAAACATCAAGGTCTCGCCGGAGTAGAGGAGCATGCCGCCATCAACCACTGCCACGTTCAGGGGCAGAGCGGTGCCGCTCACGGTCAGGGTGAGAACGTCGTTTGCATAGGCCCAGGTACCGGTAGAAGCATCGGTATCCTGCAGCAGATTTTCGGCAACATCGGCCATAGCGGTCTCAAACTCGTCGCGGGTCTTGTTGATGTTGTTTGCCTGGCAGTAAGCCATCACACCGTCGATGACGGTGTCAACGAGCTCATCCGCGCTGGCAGTGAGCTTGGCCTCGTCAGCGGAAAGGCTGAAGCTGCCGTCTGCGTTCAGCTTCAGAAGGTAGCCCTCCAGAAGCAGAGCCTCGTAGTTCAGATACTGATCCAAGCCGGGAAGGTTCTCGGAAAACATTGCCTCAAACATAGAGCCTGCGCTCATTGCCGCAACCCAATCGCCGCTGATGTCACCGGTTGCTGCGGGGGGAGTGGTAGGCTGCTCGGTCTTCTGCTGTTCCTGAGTCTTCTGCTCTTCCTTGGTCTCGGCCTCGGTCTTAGCCTCAGTCTTAGCCTCGGTCTTTTCTTCGGTCTTCTCATCCTCGTCATCGTCCTTGGATTCGGACTCCGCAGCGCAAGCCACCAGAGCAAATACCATCACGAGTGCGAGCAAAAGTGCCAAAAGTTTCTTCATGTTGATTTTCTCCTTGTGATTTTTTTCGGGTCAAATCCCCGACGGTGAAATTATACTCCCACCGAAGAAAAATGTCAATAGAAATCAAAGCCCTCGCAGGGCGGAAATTTCTCTTTTGCCCATCCCGATTTGCCACCCCCGTGCTTCTCAGTGGGCAATGGTCAATACGAAAACCTTCTGCGCTCCCGCACCCTTCAGAATACGAGCACATTCCCGCACGCTGGCCCCGGTGGTGACTACGTCGTCCACCAAAAGAACCGTCTCCCCCGCCAAGAGGCGCACGGCCCGAAAGACCCCGCGCACGTTGTCCTCCCGATCCTCTCCCTTCAAATACCTCTGCGGACGGGAGCGCCCACGCCTCTCCAAAAGTGCCTCATACGGGATCCCCAGCACCCGGGAAACACCCTTGGCGATCACCTCACCCTGATCAAAGCCCACCTCGCGCTTTGCCGCGGGACGGCAGGGCGCATAGGTCACCAAATCCGCCTTGGGCAACAGCCCCTTCTTTTCCGTTTGCAATAAAAAGGAAGCAAAAACGGGGACAAACTCCCCGTAGTCAGCCCGCTTCCCTCCATATACCAAAATCTTCACGGGAAGCGAAGTAAAGGGAAACATCGATACCATCCCGTCCGCAAAGCCGTTCCCCCCGGAGGCCAGATAGCGCCGCGGACAAAATGCCTTCTCCAGCGCCTCGCGGCATCGGTCACAAAGAAGCTCCCGCCCGCACTCCTTGCAAACGGCACACTTCGTCGGAAAGAAAAACTCCACCACCGCTCCGAGAAATCCCTTCGGCCCACTCCGCGGTCCCTGCTCCCAAGCCACTCGACTCCCTCCCCACTCCGTTTTTTCCACATCATACCATAAAACCCACCAAGGGTCAACCGCTCCCCTTTCCCTCTTCCTTCACACGCCCCCGCCGCACAACCGCCTCACCGCACCATCGCCGCACCGGAACGGCTCCTCCGTTCTTGCCGGTCTGCATCGAAAAAAGCGCTCGGCGCACCCCACTTGGTACTCGGCACAAAAACTTTTTCGAAAAAGGTGTTGACATTTTTCTGTTTCGTGGGTATAATAATAAAAGTCGGTGACAGGAACCACGCCGTTGTGGCGGAACTGGCAGACGCAAGGGACTTAAAATCCCTCGGCAGCAATGCCGTACGGGTTCGATTCCCGTCAACGGCACCATCTATATCGCGGGGTAGAGCAGTTGGTAGCTCGTCGGGCTCATAACCCGGAGGTCGTGTGGTTCAAGTCCCACCCCCGCAACCAAATCAGATACCGCTGTTGATACAATCGTGTCGACAGCGGTATCGTTATTTTACTGCAAAAAACATAGACGGAATAAGCACTTATAAAAATAAGCGTTGCATTTTGGGAGTATTCCACCCATCCTGCAACGCTTTTTTCATTGTTTTTATTGCCCCAACCCGGGACTTAACCCAACATTCATACTGACCTATCGTTAAACAACCGCATTTCGTTAAACAACTGAAATGTAGCACAGCAAAGTTTTTTGCAATTTTATTGCTACATATATTGATTATTACTACATTTTGTGATATTATATTGTATATGAAAGGGCGGTGTATATGAATACTTATAGCGTAAAACAAGTTGCTGATATGTTGAAGACGAATCCGGAGACCGTTCGACGATGGATTAGATCTGGAAAACTCATAGCACAGCAAGACTCACGCAAGGGTGGAAACATCATATATGAAAGTGCATTGCGTGAATTTGTAAAAACCACACCTAAGTATGCAAGCACTACGGCGGCTCTCCTTTTAGGAACTGCTGCAATTTCAACTGCGTTTGTCGGAGGTTTAGTCGCAAGCAAGATAGCTGCTGAGGAACAATTGAAAAAAGCTCATATATCGGCGGAAGATATTGAGAAGTTTATTCTTGCCGAAATTGAATCTAAAAGAAAAGCCATTAGCACCAAGAAAAAAACAATCCTTCAGTTAGAAACAGAGGTCCACGACGAGGAAAAAAAGGTTAGCGAACTTCAAAGCTTGCTTGAAAATCTCAAATCGGATTCTGTAGGAGGGGTTGAAAATGAACAGTAAAACTGTAGCTAACAATCTTTTGAAAATTACAGAATACGAAACCAAAGGGCAACTTCCCAATCCTTTTCAATTTAATAATGGTAACAGAGTAAAAACGTTTGACGATTGGTTGGTACGTCGCGATGAAATTTTTCGATCCGCAGTAGAACTGCAGTTTGGAACTCAACCGCCAACACCTGAGATTTTTGAGGTCGAGCCACTTAATTTAGGCAAAGAACATCGCTCGTATAAAATCCACACGGGATCAAGAGAAAGACGACTTTCTTTTATCATCAAGGTCATAATGCCTCGAGGACAAAACCGTCCTGTGATAATAGACGGAGATATGTGTGCCGGTTATCACATGAATGAAGAGTTTATATCTGCAGCAATAGAAAAAGACATCGGTTGGGTTCTTTTTGACAGGACTGAGCTGGCACACGACATTAAAGGAGAAGGTAGAAAGGGTGCCCTATATGATGCGTATCCCGAGTATACATTCGGAGCTTTAGGCGCTTGGGCATGGGGATATTCTCGATGCATAGACGCTTTATTCAAGTTGAATCTATCTCAAATTGATTGCTCGTGTATAGCATTGACCGGGCACTCCCGAGGAGGAAAGGCCGCAATATTGGCAGGAGCGATAGATGAACGAGCAACAATTGTAAATCCCAACGAAGCTTGTTTGTTTGGGGGTGGATGCTATCGAATAAAAATGGTCGGCGACTACCCGGGACTAAAGCCTTGGCGTAGTGAGACACTCCGTGATATATGGGAAGAGACACGTTTTTGGGTTGGGCCGGAAATGGAAAAATACATTGATAACGAAGAAAATCTTCCGTTTGATACCCATTTTCTAAAAGCTTTGATTGCTCCCAGAGTATTGTTTGTATCTGAAGCTGCCGCAGATATATGGGCCAATCCTGTTGGCTCATGGATGACAACGATGGCAGCTAATGAAGTATATAAATTCCTCGGCGTCGAGAAAAATCTCTTTTGGTATTTTCGCCACGGGACACACTATCATAAACCGATAGATATTAAAAAGTTAGCTAATATAATATGTCATATACATGATGGAGACAAGATTGAAGACGGTTTTTTTGAGACACCGTTTACGCCTCCTGAATTATTGTATAATTGGCATGACAAATAAAATTAAGGAGAGTATTACAATGAAAAGAACACTGGCTTTTATTTTAGCGTTGCTAATGGTTTTCAGCTTATCAGCGTGTGCAAACAATCAAAATAAGGTTAATACCGAAACAAAAACCATCACGGATTCGGCAGGTGATCAAGTCGAAATCCCCACGAAAGTAGATACCGTAATTAACCTTGTTACATATGGATGTCAGGTTATGGTTGGGCTCGATTTCGCTGATTATTTAATCGGTATAAATGTTGACGCTATTGAATCCGCTTGGATGGGTGAAATATATCCAAAAATTAATGAAATCCCCAAATATGACCAAGAGGCAAGTGCTGAAATACTACTTAAAGCAAATGCGGATATAGTTTTAGTACAAGAAGCGGAGCAAGCTCGCGACCTGAGAAGTAAGGGCGTAACCGCTGTAACGTTTTCATATTGGTCTATTGATGATATGAAAGTTGCTATAAAAATGCTTGGCGAGATTCTGGGTGAAGACGCCACAGTTAAGTGTGATAAATACATGGCATATCTTGAAGGAAACATAAAATTGGTTTCAGAGAAAATGGACGGTAAAATAACCGAACGTGAAACCTTATATTATATTAATGGTGTTTCCAACAAAGGTTTATACAAGACCGCCGGAAAAGGCTCAACCAATTCTGCTTGTGCAGATTTATCTTATACTACATTTGCAACAGATGCTTTGATAGAGTCTCCCACTAATAAAGTTGACAGCGAAGCAATTCTTGGAGTAAATCCTCAAAACATTATGATAGGTGGCGTATATCAGCACGTTTTATATGATGAGCTGATGTCCACATCAGAATGGTCTAATAATACTGCCGTTAAAAACGGCAATGTGTTCAAAGTGCCTATGGGCATTTCTGCTTGGAACAGATACGGAATCGAAATCGCTATTATGATCCCCTGGACTACCGCAGTTGTTTATCCTGAAAT
>JAFVYT010000220.1 GCA_017508505.1 Clostridia bacterium | reverse complement strand
TCGGATGAAATCAAATCCGTCTAAATACAACCCTGCGAAGCAGGATTTCATCGCAAACGCGATTTCATCCACCGGAGGTGGATTTCACCCGTCGAAGACGGATTTGACTGCGTGTTCTCCGTTAAGGATAACACGCTAAAGGGCGGTGCTTTTTCGTTTTTCCTCTTTGCTCTTGCAATTTTGGGGGGAACAAATTATAATTGATACAAAAAATGCAATGATACAATGATTTTCGTCAGAACGGAGAAGCGATGAAGGCGGTTTTTGAAAAGAAAGAATACTTTGGTCTGCACGGCTCCCGCATTGCGGGGTTTCGGAGCTTTGCGCCGATGTTTCACCCTCACGGAGAGCTGCTTTGCGTGGTGAAGGGAGAATTGCGCCTTGTGGTGGAGGGGGAGGAAGTGGTCCTGCGGGAGGGGGAGATGACGGTGATCTTTCCGTATCTGGTCCATTCCTACGAAAAAGCTCCCGAGGCGGAGGTGCTTTTGGTGCTGTTCGACCCCGGGCAAACGTCCTTTGACCGCACGCTTCTGGCCAAGCGCCCCCTGTCTCCCGTGGTCTCGGGGGAGGAGATGATTCCTCTTTTGGAGCGGCTGGTGCATTGGAGCCGTCGGGCTCGGCTCAAGACCGCCCTTGGGTATCTGAATGCGGTTTTGGGAGAATATCTGGAGAAAGTGACCCTTTCCTCGGCAGACCGCCGCAACGAGTCTACCTCGGTACGGGTGTTGGAATACTGCAGCGAGCATTTTGCGGAGAACGTCACCGTAAAGGACGTGGCCGAGGCCTTATACGTCAGTCAGAGCTACGTTTCCAAGATCTTTTCGGACCAGCTCCGCTGCGGCTTTCGGGAGTACCTGAATTCCCTTCGGATCCAAAAGGCCAAGTCCCTTTTGGTCAATTCCGACAAGCGCATCGTGGAGATCATGCTGGATTGCGGCTTTCAGAATCAAAGCAGCTTCAATCGGGTCTTTCGCTCCCTTTGCGGCATTTCTCCCGGGGAGTATCAGCGCCGCGCCCGTCTCGGGGAGTTGGAGCCGACGTTAGAGCTTTGACAAAAATCATTGCTTTTTGCCTCGTATTGTGCAGAAGATGATTTCGATCCTTGCTATAATCAAAGAAAGAACTGAATTTGGGAGGATTTTATGAGTCGATACATTCCTTTTCCCGCGTACGTTGACCGTATGCCCGTGGACATTGCCCACGCCTTCGGAGACGAAAAGCCCGCAGGCAAGCACGGCTTTTTAAAGGCAGACGGGGAGAATTTTCGCTTTGAGGACGGCACCCTCGCTCGCTTTTGGGGGGTGAACTTCAACGGAGGTGCCTGCTTCCCCGATCGGGACTACGCACCGAAGGTGGCCGCCCGCCTTGCCGCCGCAGGCTGCAATATGGTGCGTTTCCATCAGCTGGACGCCCAGTGGGACATCCCCAATATCTTCCAATACGCCAGAGGCCCCAGACTCTCCACCACAAGAGTGCTGGACTCCAGATCCATGGACGCTTTGGACTATCTGGTTTACTGCCTGAAAAAGGAGGGCATCTACTGCTATCTGGATATGATGACCTACCGTCACTTCAAGGAGGAGGACGGGGTGGAGAATTACCACCTGCTTCAGGACAAGGGTCGCCCCTGGTGCATCATCGACCGACGGATGATCGAATTGCAGAAGGAGTATTGCACCCGGCTTTGGGAGCACTATAACCCCTATACCGAGCTTTGCTACAAGGACGATCCCGTTTTCGTTTTGACGGAGATCGTCAACGAGGAGGACCTTTTCGTCAATTCGGGAATCAAAAAGAGCGACTACAACCGCAGCGAGTATCACGAAAATCTGTTCCGCTCCCTCTTTCGGGATTGGCTGAAGGAAACGGGGGAGGAGTACGATTGGGAGGGGTGCGACCTTTATGCCAAGGACGAGCCGCTGATTCGATTCAAGATCCACGTGACCGAGGCGTACTACGACGAGCTCTACGCCCATATGCGCTCTCTTGGGGTGAGGATTCCCATTACGGGGACCAACTGGATCAAGACCGCCGCCTCCACGAAGGCGGAGGAAAAGATGGACTTCACCGACGGGCATCACTACTACTACGATTGGAAGTGGGGCAATCGGGAAAGAAGCTGTATGAACCGCGGCTGTACCCAATCCCCCTTCATTTTCCCCAATTTGGGCAAGCGTGTGATGGCGGGCAAGCCCTTCTTCGTTTCCGAGTGGGATATGCCTTGGCCCAACGCCTACCGCGCTGAGGGGCCCCTTTACTACGCCGCCGTGGGTGCGCTGCAGAACTGGAGCGGCTTTACCATTCACACCTATGCCTACAGCTGCCTTCTGGACGAGATGAAGGTGCTGGGCCGCGAGCTTTCCAGCCCCGTGGCGGGCGTGCCCTACCGAGAGGGAATCTTTTCCACCTGGAACGATCCCGCAAAATTCGGTCTGTTCTACCACGCCGCGCTCATTTGCCGCAGAGGTGACGTTTCCCCCGCAAACAAAAAATACGCCGCTTTGACCACCCGCTTGGGGGATACCCGCGTGGAGGCCCAGCAGAGCCTTTTGGAGAGAAGCCAGCTGCGCTGTGTCTTTGAAGACACCCTCCCCGAGGGATACGACGAAATGATTGACGAGACCGAGCGGGTGCCCGCACCCGATCCCGGCCGCATCGAGTCGGACAACGGCCAGCTTTGGCGCGATTTGAAAAAGGAGCTCGGAGCCATTGATAC
>JAFVYT010000219.1 GCA_017508505.1 Clostridia bacterium | reverse complement strand
CCTTTACGGCTATTATCCCTCGGATGAGGTGGCGCGGGATCGGGTTCTGCTCACTCCCGCCATGGAGGTGATCACTCATGTGATCCACGTAAAGGAGGTTCCCGCAGGCTTTCGTATTGGCTACGGTCATACCTATACCGCTCCCTCACCCCGTCGCATTGCCACCCTTAGCATCGGCTATGCGGATGGCTTCAACCGTTGTCTCAGCGGCGGCACGGGCTACGTTCTCCTGCGGGGAAAAAGAGCTCCCGTGGTGGGGAGAGTTTGTATGGATCAGATTATGGTGGACGTAACGGAGATCCCCGAGATTTCGGTTGGGGAGGAAGCGGTGATTTTGGGAGAGAGCGGCGAAGAGGCGCTTTGGGCAGAGGAGTTCGGCGCGCTGTGTCACAGCTTTTCCTACGAGGTGCTTTGCACCTTCCTTCCCCGAGTGAGAAGAATCTATCTTCCGTAAACGAGAATATGAAGACGGCAGAAAAATCTGCCGTTTTTTTCTTCAAAGCGTGAGCCCGGAGGGCTTTTCTGCGTGTAAAGAGTAAAGAGCGTGAGAAAGGAGAGACCATGGAGCGGGGAAGCGAATGTTACGAGCGATTCCTGAAGGGAGACGATTCCGCCTTGGAGGAGATTGTTCTGGAATATCGGGACGGCCTGATCCTCTATCTGAATTCTCTTGTGGGCGATTGGCATCTTGCCGAGGAATTGGCGGAGGATACCTTCGTTCGTTTGTTTACCAAGAGGCCCGAGGATCGAAAAAAAGGCTCCTTCAAGACTTGGCTTTATACCATCGCCCGCCACTTGGCAATCAGTCATCACCGCAGAGCAGGCAGCACCCCTCTTCCCATTGCGGATTTTTCGGGAGAAGGGGAAACGGAAGGTCCCGAAGCCGTTTTGATTCGGGAGGAGAAGAAAAGGTGTTTGTATCGAGCTATGGATTCCTTGAAGTCCTCCCACCGCCAAGTTCTTTATTTGGTGTATCTGGAGGGAATGGATTGCTCCCGTGCCGCCCGCATTCTGGGAAAAACGCACCATGGAACTCAAGCGCTCTTGAGCCGTGCGCGAGCGGCTCTGAAAACTATATTGGAAAAGGAAGGTATTCAAAATGAAGACCAAATCTGAAACCGCAGCCTCCGTTCGCAATCGCGTTTCTCTTTGGAGAGCGGAGCAGAGCAGAAAGGCCCCTTGTTCCCGTCGCCGGGCAGCTGTCTCTCTTTCCGCGCTTCTTATTCTCGGAGCATTGGGAGGTGTGTTTCATCTTTTGTCCCGCGGGGAGCAGGCTTATCGCGTTTTGCTGGACGTGAATCCCAGCGTTGCCGTGAACGTATCGGAGGACGGGGAGGTTTTGAAGGCGGAGGCCTTGAATCCCGATGGGCAGGCTGTTTTGGGTGAGTCTCAATGGGAAGGCCAAAGGGTAGAGAGCGCCTTGGAGTCCATCGTGGGAGAAATGGTGGAGCAGGGCTATCTCAATGAAGAGAAAAATTCCGTTCTGGTGAGCGTGGAGGGAGAAACCTCCGCCTCCTTGGAAAGCAGCTTGTCTCAGGCCGTGGAGGATGCTTTGGCAGAGAAAAAGCTGGAGGGCTCCGTTCTCGTTCAGGAGCTTTCCAAGGCCACGGAATTGGATGCCTTGGCCGCGCAATACGGGATTTCTCAAGGTAAGGCTCAGTTGATTTTGAAAATGCTGGAGCAGAATTCTCTGCAAAGCTTTGAATCCTTGG
>JAFVYT010000218.1 GCA_017508505.1 Clostridia bacterium | reverse complement strand
GGAGCAAGCCCGGAGCTGGAGGGGGATAAGATTCCCGAGGCGGTTCTGGAGCAGATCGGAAACATCAAGCAGTATAAATTTGGGAAGTCTTACGTCTTTTTCGTCCGATTGAAGGGAGGAGAGGAGGAGTGAAGCGCTACGCCGTTTTACCCGGAAGCTTTGATCCCCCCACCCTCGGTCACCTGGATCTCGCCCGCCGTGCCGCCCGCCTCTTTGGCGCTTGCCGCGTGGTGGTGATGAATAACCGTCTCAAGACCTATCGCTTTTCCCTCGAGGAGCGCTTTGCCCTTTGCCGCGCCGCCTTCGAGGGGGAAGAGGGGATCACGGTGGACTGCTATGAGGGGATGCTCTACGAGTACCTTTCCGACCGAAGGGACGAGGCTGTTTTGGTCAAGGGAGTCCGCAACGAAAAGGATTTTCTCTACGAGCGGGAAATGGCTGCCTACAATTTTGCCCATTGTGGGGTCAAAACTCTGTATTTGGATGCAAAAGCAGAATATTCGGAGCTTTCGTCGACTCTTGTCCGTCGGAAAATGGAGGAAAATGAGGATCTCAATTCCTTTTTGTCGGAGAAAGTCATAAAACATTTACAAAACAAATTGTAAACATTCTGTAAACAAAGCCTCTAAAATCATTAAAACCTATTGAAATTGAAGAAATACTCCGCTATAATGAGTCCAGAGGGGAGAAAAGTGGTAAAAAGTGGGTGAAAAATCCATTTTTACTACTCTTTGCCTGCCCCTTCTCATTGTAGAGGGGTATTTTTTTCGTATATCGAAAGGAAAGGAGTGGACGTATGATCCGATCGTTTTGCGGCGAGTATAAGTGCGCGGCCGATGCCAAGGGCCGACTTTTGATCCCGTCGAAGATGAGAGAGCTGTTCCCCGAAGGGGAAACGATGATTCTGGTCCGCTCTCTTGACAACTGTATCAATCTTTACACCGAGGAAAAATGGAGTGGCTTTGAGGAAAAGATCGCCGCCCTGCCCGAGACCGAGTCCCGGGACGTGCGCCGCTTCTTCTACGCCTCGATGCAGCCCGCGGAGCCGGACGGGCAGGGAAGGATCTTGCTTCCCGTACAGCTTCGGGAGTTTGCCCACATTGAGAAGAACGTGGTGGTGCTGGGCTGCGGCGACCACGCAGAGATCTGGGATGAGGAAAGCTACCGCGCCTACACCGGAGAGAATCGCACAGCCTCCATTGAAGAGATCTTGAAGAGGAATGGGCTCTGATGGCCTTTTCCCATAAGAGCGTCCTTTTTTACGAGACCGTCGACGGACTTGCGGTCAAGCCCGATGGGGTGTACGTGGATTGCACCCTCGGGGGAGGAGGGCACGCCTCGTTGGTCCTGTCCAAATTGACCACGGGACGGCTGATTGCCTTTGATCAGGACCGGGACGCGATTGAAAACGCAAAGAAGGTCCTTGCCCCTTACGAAGGGAAGTACGAGTTGATCCACGCAAATTTTGAAGAAGCAGGTGCCCATCTTTCCCGTCTCTGTCCCGACGGGATTGACGGCGCTATGATCGATCTGGGTGTTTCCTCTTATCAGCTGGATACGCCGGAGCGCGGCTTTTCGTACCATCACGACGCAGAGCTCGATATGCGGATGGACAGAACCGCCCCCCTTTCGGCAAAAGAGGTGGTCAACACCTATTCTCAAAACGATCTGTGTCGGATTTTGCGGGATTATGGGGAGGAAAAGAGAGCCTCTGCCATCGCCCGTGCCATTGTCCGTGAAAGGGAGAAAAAGCCCATCGAAACCACTCTGGAACTCGCGGAGATCATCAAATCAGCCTTTCCCCCAAAGGAGCGCTTTGAGGGCAAGCACCCCGCACGTCGCAGCTTTCAGGCCATTCGCATTGAGGTCAACCGCGAATTGGATGTGATTCCGAGGGTGCTGGAGCAGCTGGTGGAGCACCTGAAGCCCGGCGGACGTCTTTCGGTCATCACCTTTCACTCCTTGGAGGATCGGGTGGTCAAGGAGTGCATCCGAGGCTATATCGAGGGCTGCACTTGCCCACGGGACTTTCCCGTTTGTGTGTGCGGCTTTGTACCGAAATTAAAGAATCTGACCCGAAAGCCCATCCTCCCCTCCAAGGAAGAGGAGGAGGAAAATCCCCGAAGCCGCAGTGCAAAGCTGAGGGTAGCGGAAAAGCTCTGACAAATCATAAAACGGAGGATACGCCATGGATACCATGTACCGGAAAAAGACCCGGGAGGCCGAGGAGGCCGCTTCTTCTCTTGCAGGAAAGCGGGAGGAGGCACACGTTGCCGATTCCTACAGCCCCAAGGTTCGCCCCCGTGAGACTCACCCCGATACCGTGGATGCCGATCAGCGAATCTCGAAAAACTTAAATAAGCTCAACCGCCGTCTCCTTGAGACCCCTGCCGCCGAGGCCAAGGCTGAGGAGGACCGCGGTGCGAAGGTCGTCACCCGCGCTACCGCCCGTACCAAGCCCGTGCCCTTGGCAATGATCGTTTCCTGCGTTCTCATTGCCGCGGTGTTTATGTATATGCTTTCCCTTTACGTGCAGATCGAGGAATATTCTCACTCCATTGATACTATGGAATCCGAGATCGCAGGAATGAAGGAGGAGGTGACCCAGCTCGAGGTTCAACTGGAGAACAAGTACGATTTGGACGAGGTCGAGCGCATCGCCACTCAGGAATACGGTATGGTTGCCGCCTCAACCCTTCCCAAGAAGTACGTTTCCGTGACGGAGGAGAAGGAGGTTTGGCAAGAGGTCGAGGAAGAGGAAAAATCTCTTTGGGATCGCCTCTTTGGCAAATAAAGGGGACAACGGAATAAAAGAGGTCCCAATCGAATATCAATGAAAAAGGATCGGTTTCATTGCCAAAACGAGTAAAGGAGTCCTTTACTCGTTTTGACAATATAGACACCCCTTTTGTGTTATCATAGAAAGAAAAAAAGGAGGAGCGTATGCTGGATAATCTGCAGCCGGGCAGGCTGAAATTGAATAAGCGCTGCACGGTCATTATGATTGCGTTCATTCTGGCAAGCGCGATCCTCGTTGGCCGACTCTTTTACCTTCAGATCATCCGCTTTGATCAGTATCAGGCCAATACCGTCAGCCAATACACCAAGGAGACGGTCATTTTGGCCAAGCGCGGTACCATCTACGACCGCAATATGAAGGTGCTTGCCATCAGTACCACCGTGGAGCGTGTCTTCATCTCCCCCAATACCATTCCCAATGAAACGGTTGCGGAATTCGTGGAGGGACTGCTCGAGACCATTCGGGACAGCGAGGAGAAAAAGGCTGAGCGCACCCGCCTTCTGGCTCTCTTTGAGAATCCCTCCCTGACTGTGGCCGAGGACATTGCAAACGAGCTTTCCGAGCGCCTCGGAGTGGAGCGGGATACCATTCTGGAAAAGGCCGCCAAAAAGACCCGTGCGGATGAAACGATCAAAAAGCAGGTGGAATTGGAGGATACCGCTCCCATCAAGGAGATGGTTGCTTCCAAAAAATACGGCAATATGATCCATTTTGCCGAGGAGTCCAAGCGCTATTACCCCTACGCCGACCTTGCCAGCCACATCATCGGCTTTACGGGCGTGGACGGCTACGGCCTTTCGGGTGTGGAGGCGTACTATGATGAGCTTCTTACGGGTGAAAACGGAAAGATTGTTTCCGCCAAGGACGCCCACGGAAACGATATGAGCACCAAGTACGAAAGCTACGTGGATGCCATCGACGGCTCCGACGTTTTATTGACGGTGGACTGGACGGTTCAAAGCATCCTTGAAAACTATTTGGAGGAGGCCCTTTCGGATTCTCAGGCGCGAAACCGTGTAGCGGGAATCGTGATGGATGTGAATACCGGTGAGATTCTGGGAATGGCCACCAAGCCCGACTTTGACTTAAACGACCCCTATACGCTGGATGCCGTTTCCGAGGCATTGCTGGACGCCTTCGAGGGCACCGAAGAGGAGAAAAAGGACAAAAAGGTCGAACTTCTTACCGAGCTTTGGAAGAACAAGGCTGTGACCGAGCTCTACGAGCCCGGCTCCACCTTTAAAATCATCACCTCCGCAATGGTTCTGGAGGAAAACCTCGTGTCTCCCTCGGAAACCTTCCGTTGTACCGGCTACATCCGCATTCCCGGGCTTTCCAAGCCCATCCATTGCCACAAGCTGTCCGGTCACGGAAACCTGACCTTCGAGGGTGCGCTGGGCTTTTCCTGCAACCCCTTCTTCGTTGAGATGAGCCAGCGCCTCGGAAAGGATCTGTTCTATAAGTATTACAAGGCCTTCGGCTATAACGAAACCACCGAGGTGGACATCTTCGGCGAGACCTCCAACCTCTTCTTTAATCCTGATACCTATTCCGGAGTCGACGCCGCCGTGGCCGCCTTCGGTCAGAACTTTAAGGTTACTCCCATCTCCCACCTCCGCGCTATCTGCGCCGTGGCAAACGGTGGATATCTGGTTACGCCTCACGTATTGAAGGCGCGTCTGGATGCCGACGGCAACGTGGTGGAAAGCTACGGCACCGAAACCAAGCGTCAGGTGATCTCCACGGAAAACTGCGAGATCATTTGGGAATACCTCTACCGAAGCGTAGAGGATGAGGGCGGCAACCGAAACGCCGCCGTCAAGGGCTATAAGATCGCCGCAAAAACCGGTACCTCCACCAAAACCGAGATCAGTCAGGGTGAGGAAAAGTTCTATGTTTCCTCCTGCGTGGCCTTCGCTCCCGCGGATAAGCCCGAGGTGGCCGTGATCCTTCTGGTGGACGAGCCCGTCGGAAACTACTATGGCTCCACCGTTGCCGCACCCTACGTTGCCAAGATTATGGCAGAGGTATTGCCGTATCTTGGCGTAGAGCCGGAATACACCGAGGAGGAAAAGGCCGAGCTCGGTGCCGTCATCCCCGACTACACGGGTAAGACACTTGCATACGTCTCCAGCAACCTGGAGGGGAAGGGAGTCCAGTACGAGGTTGTAGGAAACGGCAACAACGTTGTGGCCCAGTCTCCCGCCGCAGGAACGCGAGTGCTGGAGGGCGGTAAGGTGTATCTCTATACGGAGCAAGGGCTCAATGAAGCCACCGTCACCGTGCCGAATGTGATCGGCCTCAGCGCCGCAAATGCCAACCGCGCCCTCATCAATGCAGGACTGAACATTGAGATCGAAACGGGAACGCTCTCCTCCGTGGAGGGTGCCACCGCCGTCAAGCAAAGCATCCCCGAGGGAGAAAAGGTGCTCCCGGGAACGGTGATCACCGTCGATTTCAGACATTTCGAAGGGGTTACGGATTAACCCCGTAAACAAGGAGGAAAAGCGTATGACACTTTCAAAGCTGATGGAAAACGTTGCCGTTTTGGAATGGCACGCCGATCCGGATCTTCCGATCCGCGCCGTTTCCTCCGATAGCCGAAAAATCACAGAGGGCAGTGCCTTCGTGGCCCTGAAGGGACTGAAGGTGGACGGGGTGACCTGGGTGCCCGCCGCCCACGCCGCAGGTGCCGCCGTCTCGGTCTGCCAGAGCCGTCCCGAGGGAGACGTGCCCTACGTTCTCGTGGCGGACACCCGTGCCGCGCTTCCGCTGATCTTGGCCAATTTCTATTCCCATCCGGAAAAGAGCTTCGGTCGCATCATCGGCATCACCGGCACCAACGGAAAAACCACCACCTCCTTTATGCTCAAGGCCATTTTTGAAAAGGCGGGGCATAAGACGGGGCTGATCGGCACCACAAAGTATCTGGTGGGGGATGAGGAATACCCCGTGGATGCCAAGGCTGCCTTTCTGACCACCCCCGATCCGGAGCTGCTTTACGAGCTTTTCGATGCGATGCGCACCGCAGGGGTCGATACGGTCATTATGGAGACCTCCAGCCACGCCCTCGCCCTCAACAAGCTCGCAGGCATCCGCTTTGACGTGGGCATCTTTACGAACCTGACCCGCGACCACATCGACTTCCATCAGACGATGGAGGAGTACCTGCAGGCAAAAAAGAAGCTCTTCTCCGTTTCGGAATTGGGCATTCTCAATCAGGACGACCCCGCCTATCAGGAGATGAGCCGAGACGTTCCCTGTCGCACCGTCAGCTATTCCGCCAGCTCGGAAAAGGCAGACTACGCCTGCGAGGAGATCTTCTCCCACGATCCCCACGGCATTCAGTATCTGATGCGTACCCCTCTGGGCAGGGAGGAGCTGTTCCTTCCCATCCCCGGAAGCTTCAATATCTACAACTCCCTTGCCGCCGCCTCCTGCGCTGCGGAATGCGGCATCCCGCTCCCCATCGTATCAAGCGCTCTGGCGGGGATGGAGGGAGTCAAGGGCAGGATCGAGCGGATTCCCACCAAAACGCCCTATTCCGTCTTCATTGACTTTGCCCATACCCCAGACGCGCTGGAGAACATCCTTTCCACCCTGCGGGGCTTTACCAAGGGGAGATTGATCACCCTCTTCGGGTGCGGCGGCGATCGGGACCGTACCAAACGTCCCATCATGGGCAGGATCGCCTGCGAAAAAAGCGATTTCGTCATCGTCACCTCCGACAATTCCCGTACGGAGGAAAAAAGCGCCATCATCACCGATATCCTGGCGGGAATGCAGGATGTGAAAACGGAGTACGTTACCATCGAGAACCGTACCGAGGCCATTCACTTCGCTCTGGACAACGCCCGAGAGGGCGACGTTATCCTCTTGGCGGGAAAGGGCCACGAGGAGTACGAGATCGACAAAACGGGAAAGCACGACTATTCGGAAAGAAAGATTGTTTTAGAATATATCGGAGAATAAACGATTATGATGCTCACACTGTCTGAGATTGCCCATGCCGTCGGAGGAGCCCTCCACGGAAACGGCGATACCGTCATCCACGGCGTATCCACCGACTCCCGCAGGATCGGGGAGGGGGACATATTCATTGCCCTTCGGGGAGAGCGCTTTGACGGGCACGACTTCATTCCTTCCCTTGCAGGAAAGTGCGCCGCCGTCATCACCGAGGAAATGGTGGTGGGGCAGGATCATATTTTGGTCAGCGATACCCTCGTTGCCTTGGGACTTCTGTCCGCCTACTGGAAAAAAAGGGTCAACCCTCGCTTTACCGTCGGCGTCACGGGCTCCGTGGGGAAAACCACCACAAAGGAATTGATCGCTTCGGTTTTGAAGCAGAAATATAAGACCCATTTTACCACGGGAAATCTCAACAACCACGTTGGAGTTCCCATCACCCTGATCCGCATTGACCAGGGATGCGAGGCCGTTGTCTGTGAAATGGGAATGAGCGGCAAGGGCGAGATCGAGTACCTGACGGGGCTCGTCCGACCCAACCTTGCGGTCATCACCAACATCGGAACCTCTCATATGGAGCTGCTCGGCTCCCGAGAGGGGATCCTGGAGGCAAAGCTTGAGATCCTTGCGGGAATGGAGAAGGGAAGCACCATCATTTTGGACGGTGACGAGCCGCTTCTTCGCTCGGACAAGGTAAAGGCGATGCTGGAGGGGTATCGGGTGATCTACGTGGGCTTTCATTCGGGCAACGACATTTACCCCTTGGACATCTACAAGGCCGCGGACCATCTGGCCTTTGACGTGATCGCCTCAAGACGTGAGTTTCGGGTCACCGTGCCCGCCGTCGGAGATCACTTTATCAAGAACGCACTTTTTGCCGTGGCCGTCGGACTGGTTTCCGACCTTTCCGAGGATCACATTCAGGAGGGACTTCTCAGCTACGCTCCTACGGGTCTTCGTCAGAGGATCTATGAAAAGGGCGGTATTCGGGTGATTGCGGATTGCTACAACGCCTCTCCCGAATCCATGGAGGCCTCCCTGAACGTTTTGAATCTTTCCGAGGGACGCAAGATCGCCGTGCTCGGAGATATGCTGGAGCTTGGGCATCTTGCGGAGGCCTCTCATAAAAAAGTCGGTGCAAAGGCCTTTGAGATCGGCACCGCCCGCCTTTTTACCTACGGCAAGGCAAGCTACCACACCATGCTCGGTGCTCTGGAGGCGGGGATGGCCAAGGATGCCGTTTCCAATTCCATTGATGCACAGCAGCTCGCCGAGGCACTGAAAAAAAGCCTTTTGCCCGGGGATACCGTATTGTTTAAAGCCAGCAGAAGAATGAAATTAGAGGACGTAATGAGCCTTTGCGGCCTTGGAGAAGAGGAATCATGAAACCCGAAATCTACGTTTTGATCGGCGCATTTTTATTGACCCTGGTTCTGACCTTTCTCTTTGAGAAAAAATGGATCCCCTTTCTGATGCGAATCAAAATGGGACAGACCATTTTGGAGATCGGCCCCCGCTGGCACAAATCCAAGGAGGGAACCCCAACGATGGGCGGGCTCTTCTTTATCGGTGCCATCCTCGTCACAACCCTTGCCTTTGGACTTCCGCTCTCCCTCCAAAGTGGGGAAACGGACCTTTGGAAGGTGCTTTTGATGATGGTGCTGTACGGTGCCGTTGGCTTTATCGACGACTTTGTCAAATTTGTCAAAAAGCAAAATAAGGGTCTGACCGCGATGCAGAAGCTGATCTTCCAGTTTGCCATCGCCGCCCTGTTCCTCTTTT